>NZ_JARHXQ010000302.1:0-7571 GCF_029222765.1 Arthrobacter sp. Cr_A7
GTCTCCCGTTGGGCGACGTCGGCACTTACTGCGTGCCGGCGTCGTCCCCGGAAGACTGCTCCCCAAAATCAGTGTCCGCCGGATCAGAGTCCGTTGGTTCCAGATCCGTAGGCTCCACGTCCGGGGCTTGCACGTCCTGGCCGGCGCCCTCATGCCCCGACGGTACGCCGTCCGGAACCGGTCCGGCGGCGTCCGCCGGCGCCGTCTCCTGTTCCGAAGCCTCGGCTTCCTGGTCCTGCCCGTCCTCGGGCCGGACCCGTTCCGCCCACGGCACCCACTCCGGGGCCAGGATGGAATCCTCGGACGGCAGCAGGCCCAGCTCGCTGACGGTAACCACTTTGGAACGGGAGTTGCGGGTAAGAACCGCGTACCACTGCCACCCTGCGTAGCCGGCAAGCTTCGACTCGAACAGGTGCGTCACCAGGCGGTCGCCCTCGCTCTTGGCTGCCAGGTGGGGCCCGATGTCGGAGGCAGCGGTGATGCCCTCCAGGGCGGCGCGGGCAGTGTCGACGGCGGCAGCCAGGAAGGCATCAGGCTTTCCGGTCCGCCACACCGGCACACCTGCCGGCGGGCGCTTTGCAACGCTTTTCGCACCGGCGGGGGCTGCGGTCCCGGCCTCCCCCGGAGTGGGACCTGCCTGGTCCTGCGCCTGTGCCGCCGGCTGTTCAGCTTCCGGACTCATCGGTGCCTAAACGTCCAGCTCGTCGGCAACCTTACGCAGGGCAGCGGCGATGGCCTTGCCCTTGTTGCCTTCCGGGTATTTGCCTTTGGACAGGGTGCCGGACAGGTTGTCCAGCACGCTCACCAGGTCCTGGACCAGCGGAGCAAGGTCCCTTGCGCTGGGCCGTTTGGCCTTGGCGATGGACGGCGTCTTGTCCAGGACACGCAGGCCCAGGGCCTGCGCACCTTTCCGGCCGTCGGCAACGCCGAACTCCACGCGGGTGCCGGCCTTGAGCTCCGTTACACCCTCGGGCAGCGACGATTTGGGCAGGAAAACCTCCTGGCCGTCCTCGCCTGCGAGGAACCCGAAGCCCTTGTCCTTGTCATACCACTTGACCTTGCCGGTAGGCACGTAATCAACCTTCTTCGTTCTGCTGTCGTGAGACACGGCCGGCCGCCACCGCATCCGCAGTGTTGTGCGGGTTCAAGGTATGGCAGCTGCAAACCGTGTTGGTCTGTATCTTTCAAGGTTATCCTGCCCGGTGCCCGAATCCTGCTTTCAACGGCGTCAGGTAACGCCGTTCACGCCCGCCGCCGCAGGGGCTGTAGCGTTACGTCCATGACACCCTCGCGATACCGGCGGCCCATCATGATCGTCGCCGCAGTCATTGCCGTGCTCTCCCTGGCCGCCGTGGGAGCCGTCATGGCGCTTGCCTTCGCCGGCTCGGTGGCGCCGGCGTGGGTCACCTATTCCGCACTGTACGGCTTGCCTGTGGCGTTCCTCCTTATGCTTTTCCTTGTTCTGGACAGTGTTGCCGGGCGCCGCCGGGCAGGAAAGCCTGACCAGCGGTAACGTTGGACTGATGTCCCTTATTCGCGCGCTCAGCAAGGACCTTGAGGCACGCAGCGATGACTCGTTGCGGGCGCTGTTCGCCGCGCGGCCGGACCTCATCTCCCCCACTGTTCCGGATTTTTCCGCCCTCGCCGCACGGGCAAGTGCACGGGTCAGCGTCCAGCGGGCCCTCGAACGGCTCAACCGGCCGCAGATGCAGGTCCTCGAAACCCTCCATTTGTGCACCAACACGGACACTGAGCACAGCGCCTCGGCGGCCGGGCTCAGGAAAATGATCTCCGGCGCCACGCTCGCCGCAGTTGAACGGATCCTGGCAACGCTGCAGGAACTGGCCCTGGTACACCGGGCATCGCCGCCGCACGGAACCCCGTCCTCCGCCGCCAGGCAGCGCTTCTACCTTCCGGTGGGCTGCCTCAAGGACGTGGTGGGCCTTTACCCGGCAGGCCTGGGCAGGAGCTACACCGAGCTGGTCCGCCTCCAGCCGGCGTTCGCGCAGCGGGCGGTCCAGCTGGTCTCCGAACTGCACCGCAGCGGCGTCGCGATCCACGACGCCACTACCCCCATGGAGGCAGCCCTCGCCCTCCAGCACTGGACCTCTTCCCCCGAGGCGCTGCAGGAGATCCTCGCCGGAGCCCCTGAGCGGACGACGGCGTTGCTCGCCAGGTTCCGCAACTGGGCCATGGGTGCCGTCCCCCAGGCGCAGCGCAAAGCCTCCATCACCACGGAGGGGTCCGACGTCGGGCCCGTTGACTGGCTTCTGGCCCGCGGCCTGCTGGTGCCGCTGGATGCTGCACACGTCGAGCTGCCGCACAGCGTAGGGGTGTCCCTGCGTGGCGGAGCCATCATCAACGATTTCACGCTCTCACCGCCCATCCCGGAACTGGGCCGGACCACCGCACTGCTGCGCAGGAACGCGGCGATGAGTGCCATCTCGGAAACCCTGCGGCTGGTGGGTGAGCTGCTGCATGCCGTACGGGAGCAGCCGCTCGCCACGCTGCGCAGCGGCGGGGTGGGGGTCCGGGAGATGCGCCGGCTCGCCGACGAGCTCCGGGTGGACCAGGCACGCGTGGGGCTGCTGCTGGAACTGTGCGGACTTGCGGGCCTGATCCGGCTCGATGTCGATTCCTCCTCCTGGGTCCAGCCCCCGCAGCTTGAGTGGCTTGTCCTCCCCCGCCAGGAACAGTGGCTGTGGCTGGTGAACGCCTGGCTGGCCAGCGAACGCGTCCCGTCGCTGGTAGGCCAGCCCGTCAACGGGGCCCAGGGGGCTGGAGGGCACCGCACGGCCTCCGGCAGCACCATCGTGGCGTTGTCCGCCGAGCCCCAGCGCCCCGACGCTCCCGTGATCCGCAAGCGCATCCTGGAAATCCTGCACCAGCTCACCACCGAAGCGGCAGCGCCGGACGGCACGGCGCCGGTGCTCGACGCCGCCGCGGTCCTCCAGCGTGCCGAGTGGGCCCAGCCACGCATGGCGCGGCGGTTCAGTTCGTTGATCCGGGGCGTCCTCGCCGAAGCCGAACTGCTCGGCCTGGTGGGATCCGGCGCCCTGAGCCAGCTGGGCAGCGCCTTCGCCGAAGACCGGCCCGATGCCGCCCTAGACATCCTGGGCGAGCACCTGCCTGCCGCGCTGAACCACGTCCTCCTGCAGGCCGACCTGACCGCCGTCGCGCCGGGCTACCTGGCCCCTGAACTGACCGAAAAGCTTCTGGTGATGGCCGATGCCGAAGGCCAGGGCCCCGCCACCATCTACCGGTTCTCGGACAACTCCATCCGGCGCGCCCTCGACGCCGGCTACGACGCCGCCGGCCTGTTGGACTTCCTGCGGGAACACTCCGCCACCGCCGTTCCCCAGCCGCTTGAATACCTCGTGGAGGACACGGCGTCGCGGCACGCCAGGCTGCGGGTAGGCGCGGCCGCCAGCTTTATCCAGAGCGACGACGAATCAGCCCTTGCCGAGCTCCTGTCCGGGCCCAAAGCAGCCCGGCTGGGCCTGGTCCGCATCGCGCCCACTGTCGTGATAGCCACGGCGCCGCCGCGGGAGGCAGCCCAGGTCCTGCGGAGCCTGGGCCTCTCCCCCACGGTCGAAGGAACAGAAGACCCCGCAGTCCGGCTCCGCAAAACTCCTGCCGCCCAGGAAAGCCTTCGGCCGGTCTACACGGCACCGCGCACTGCGCCGGCAGCCGAGGACGTGGACGCCCAACTGGCCGTGCTGCGGCACGCCGCTCCCGCCGTCGGACGCCATGCCCACGGCGGCCAGGCCCCGTCAGGGGACCAGTCAGGCGAAGCGGCCACCCAGCTGGGGCTTGAGGCCCTGCAGCGTGCCATCAGGCTGAAGCAGCGGATCAGCATGAACGTGGTGGACAGCCTGGGGAATGCCAACCTGGAAATCGTTGTTCCCTTATCGGTGAGCGGCGGACGCGTGCGGGTGTTCGACCCCGCAAAGGAAACGGAACGCGTCCTGTCCATCCACCGCATTATCGACATTGAGGCTGCAGAAGAACTGCACCAGTGAAGGACTCCCCCGCGTGAACGACGGACCCCTGATTGTCCAGAGCGATAAAACCATCCTCCTGGAGGTGGACCATGAGCTGGCCACCGAGGCGCGGCACGCCATTGCCCCTTTCGCCGAGCTGGAACGGGCCCCCGAACACATGCACAGCTACCGGCTGACGCCGCTCGGACTGTGGAATGCCCGCGCCGCCGGCCTCGACGCGGAGAGGGTCCTCGATACGCTGTTGAAGTACTCGCGGTTCCCGGTGCCGCATTCGCTGCTGATCGATGTCGAGGAAACGATGTCGCGGTACGGCCGGCTGCGCCTGGAAAAGGACCCCCAGCATGGACTGGTCATGCGGACGGACGACTATCCGGTCCTGGAGGAAGTGATCCGGGCCAAGAAGATCCAGCCCCTGCTGGGGCCCCGGATCGACGGGGAAACCGTGGTGGTGCACGCCTCCCAGCGCGGACAGCTCAAGCAGCTCCTGCTCAAGATCGGCTGGCCCGCTGAGGACCTGGCGGGCTACGTGGACGGCACCCCGCACCTGATCGCCCTGAACGAGGACGGGTGGAAGCTGCGGCCCTACCAGCAGCTGGCCAGCGAGAATTTCTGGGCCGGTGGCAGCGGCGTGGTGGTGCTTCCCTGCGGGGCCGGCAAAACGCTGGTGGGGGCAGCGGCGATGGCCACGGGATCAACCACTACCCTGATCCTGGTCACGAATACCGTGGCCGCCCGGCAGTGGAAGGACGAACTGCTGAAGCGCACCACCCTGACGGACGACGAAATCGGCGAGTATTCCGGGGCGGTGAAGGAAGTCCGTCCCGTGACCATCGCCACGTACCAGGTCCTCACCACCAAGCGCGGCGGGTTGTATCCGCACCTGGAGCTGGTGGACGGCCACGACTGGGGCCTGATCATCTACGACGAAGTCCATCTCCTGCCGGCGCCGATTTTCCGGATGACGGCGGACCTCCAGGCCCGGCGCCGGCTGGGGCTCACCGCCACCCTGGTCCGGGAGGACGGCCGGGAGGGCGAGGTGTTCAGCCTGATCGGCCCCAAGCGCTATGACGCGCCGTGGAAGGACATCGAATCCCAGGGGTACATCGCCCCGGCCGACTGCGTCGAGGTCCGGGTGGACCTGCCGAAGGACGAACGGGTTGCCTACGCCATGGCCGAGGACGCTGACAAGTACAGGCTGTGTTCCACCTCCGAATCCAAGACCCTGGTGGTGGAGGAGCTCGTGGCCAGGCATGCGGGTGAACAGCTGCTGGTGATCGGGCAGTACATCGACCAGCTGGACGACCTCGGCGCGCGGCTGCAGGCACCGGTGATCAAGGGCGACACGTCGGTGAAGGTGCGCCAGAAGCTCTTCGATGCCTTCCGGGCCGGCGAGATCCAGACGCTGGTGGTGTCCAAGGTTGCCAACTTTTCCATTGACCTGCCGGAGGCCTCGGTTGCCATCCAGGTGTCCGGTTCCTTTGGATCACGGCAGGAGGAGGCGCAGCGGCTGGGCAGGCTGCTGCGGCCCAAGAAGGACGGGCGAGCGGCCCGCTTCTACTCCCTGGTGGCCAGAGACACCCTGGACCAGGAATTCGCCGCGAAGCGCCAGCGATTCCTTGCCGAGCAGGGCTACGCGTACCGGATCATGGATGCCAAGGACGTGGGCCAGCCCGGTTAGTCCCGGAACGGCAGAGTTGGTGTCAGCCCACGTGGAAGCCGGATTTAGGCGTGCCAAAATCCACGTCTGCGGTAACCCACATTCCGTCCGTGGCTTCATTGCCACGGTAAGGCCCCGCAAGTACGCTCAGAGCGCTGGGTTACACATCGGTAACAGGTCCCGAACTCAGATCGGGATTTAGGACTTGGCTTTCGCAGCCAGGTCCGTTTCGAAGAACGCCGTACTAATGCGCAGATCGACCAGCCTTTCCACCGGCACACATCCAGCAATGACCGCTGTCTACGTGCCGCACAGCCGACTCCGTTCCGCAAAGAAGCGACAACCGGAGTAGTCCGGCCGGGCCCTTCTGCGCGGGCCACGGCCGATCCATATTGGGGAGATGCTGGGATTTCATCGGTGCCAGGTCGTTTTTCTGCGCCCGAATCATCATTCGCCACGTTGAAGTGAGCACACATTGAAAAACATCACTCGCGCCCGTTGGGGCGCAGGACTCGCCTGTCTGGCGTTAGTCCTTGCCGGAACGACCGGGGCCCAGGCGGTCCTGCCGGACACCACTTTCGAGGGCAGCGACGGAAATCTCGCTGTCACCACCGCCGGCAACACCGACTGGGATAATGTCGCCGGCAAGCATACCGGCATAGACAAGCCCTCCGGGAAAACCGACAACGCTTTCGGACAGGGCACCAAGGAAGACAACGCCGCAGCGACGATCGTGACCGGCTCCGTCCCACCCAACAAGAATGACCTGACCCGGTTCTATGAGGCTTCAGAACAAGCAACCAACGGCGATATCTTCCTTTATCTGGGTTGGGAGCGGCTGGTCAACATCGGCAATGCCAACCTGGACTTCGAGATCAACCAGGAGGCAACCGAGGGATTTACCGCCTCGCTGACAGGCCCCGTGACCCTTAATCGCACACCTGGCGATCTGCTGATCAATTATGATTTCGGTGGAAGCGGCACCCCCACCCTGGGCCTCAACTTCTGGCTGACGACAGAGAATAGTGAAACCGCGGACGACTGCTATTCAGCCAACTCCCTTCCGTGTTGGGGAAACCACCTGGCCCTTGGGGACGCAACGGTTGCCGAGGGCGCCGTCGACCCTGTTACCGGCCTGTTTGGTGAGGCTGCGATCAATCTGACAGACGCAGGCGTGTTCCAGGAAGGCGTATGCACCGCCTTTGGCAGTGCTTTCGTTAAGAGCCGTTCCTCCTCCTCATTTACCGCGGAACTGAAGGACTTCATTGCCCCCGTTGATGTCGAAATCAGCAACTGTGGCAGCATCACAATCAACAAGGTGACTCAGAACGAACCTGTTCCCGGCACCCAGTCCTTTGCCTACACCACGTCGTCTAATTTGACGGGCTTCTCCCTGAAGAACGGGGAGTCGGAGGAGTTCCTGGCGCTGCCGTCAGGCACCTACTCTGTGACTGAAGCGGCGCAGACCGCGCCGTGGAGCTTCGTTTCCCTGACCTGCAGCACGACAACGGGGGTGACGATCACGGACCAGCAGGTGTCAATTGCACTCGGAAATGGCCAGCATGTGAGCTGCACCTACACAAATGCTTTTGCAAAGGCGCAGCCAACCGTCTCCACAACCCAGGACCTGATCCCGAATGACAACTTCCTCCTGTCAGGCGGATTGGGTTCAGTCACCGGGACCGTTACGTTCAGCCTGTATTCGCCCAGCGATGCCAGCTGCGCAGGAACCCCCGCCTACACCCAAACGGTCACGGTCAATGGCAACGGTACGTACAGCACCGCCAACACCGCGTTTCATGCCACGGCTGAGGGAACGTGGCGCTGGGCATCAAGCTACAGCGGGGATGCCTACAACCTCGGTGCAGCGTCCGCCTGTGGTGTTGAACAGTTCACTATCGACAACAGCT
>NZ_JARHXQ010000303.1:0-441 GCF_029222765.1 Arthrobacter sp. Cr_A7
GTGACACTGGATCCAGCGACAAAGATCGTCGACTCCGCAGGCGTCCTTGGCGGTGACAAGTCCGAGGTCGAGGCCGCCATCAAAAAGCTGGGCACCGATCACGCCACCGTGCTCCACGTGGTCACCGTCAAAAAGTTCGAAAATCCAACTGACCGTGAAGCGTGGACGGACGAGGTAGCCAAGAAGGCCGGCCTGGGACCCAACGCATTGATCCTTGCCGTTGCTACCGACACCAGGCAGTACATCCTGAATAAGGGTGGAAGCAAGATCACCGCGGCCCAGGTCGAAAACATCAAGAGCAGCGCTATTGGCCCTCAGCTGGCTAACGGCGACTACGCCCAGGCGGCCGTGAATGCCGCCGAGGCAATTGGCGACGCAGCTGGAGGCGGCAGCGGCAACCTCCCCTCCGGTAATGGGGCCGGCACTGCCGTCCTCGTTGGC
>NZ_JARHXQ010000304.1:0-16348 GCF_029222765.1 Arthrobacter sp. Cr_A7
GTGAGGTCCGGCCCGGGCTGGAAGTCCACGAACTGGTCCTTCAACTTCTCGAACAGGAACTTGTACACCTCGTCCTTGTCCTTGCCGGACAGGGATGATGCTGCTTCCCGGACGGCTTCCTGCAACGCCCGGTCGGCGTCCAACAGAATCTTTTCGCGTGCCTGCTCGTTCCAATTAACGTCCTGCAGATCCATGGGAGTCTCCTTGCGTTGACGGCTGATGCAGGGACGGCCGGGAAATTCCCTGATGAAATTCCCGGCCGGTCCTTGAAGGAGTCTATGCAGGTGGCGTGCGAAGGGTCCAGCCTTCACACGGGCGCCTTTGGGCTACAGGTGCACGTGCAGGCGCCGCGCCGCTTCCGAAATGGATCCGGTGAGGGACGGGTACACGGTGAACGTGCTGGCGACGTCATCCACGTGCAGCTTTTGCTTGACCGCGATGGAGATGGGGAAGATCAGCTCGGACGCGTTGGGGCCCACCACCACCCCGCCGATGACGGTGCCGGAACCCTTACGGGCGAAGATCTTGACGAAGCCGTCCCGGGCGTTGCGCATCTTTGCCCGGGCGTTGCTGCGCATGGAAAGCTTCACGACGTCACCCTGGTACTTGCCGGAATCGATGTCAGCTTCCGAGACGCCCACGTTGGCGATCTCCGGGGAGGTGAAAATGTTCGAAGCCACCTGGTGCAGTTTGAGGGGTGTTACCACGTCGCCCATGAAGTGCGCGACGGCGATCCTGCCCTGCATGGCGGCCACGGAGGCCAGCGGCAGGACGCCGGTGCAGTCACCCGCGGCGTAGATGTTCGGCGCCGACGTGCGGGAGACGCCGTCCACCTTGATGTGGCCGCTCTCGCTGAGCGCCACTCCGGCTTCCTCCAGGCCAATGCCGGCGGTGTTGGGAATGGATCCCAGGCAGAGCAGGCAGTGGCTGCCGGTCACCTTGGTGCCGTCGCCCAGGGTGACCACTACGCCGTCGTCGGTCCGTTCCACGGCCTCCGCACGCGAGCGGGACAGGACCCGGACGCCGCGGCGTTCGAATACTTCCTCCAGCACGACCGCCGCGTCGACGTCCGAACCGGGAAGCACCCGGTCACGGCTGGAAATCAGCGTCACCTTCGAGCCGAGGCCGTTGTACGCGGAAGCAAATTCGGCGCCGGTCACACCGGAGCCCACCACAATCAGGTCCTCGGGCAGCTCATCCAGGTTGTAGATCTGCGTCCAGTTGAGGATGCGTTCGCCGTCCGGCCGTGCGGTGGGCAGCTCACGCGGGTGCGCGCCAACGGCCAGCAGAATGGTGTCCGCCTCCACGATCTCCGTGCCGTCCACCGTGAGGACCTCGATGGTGTGGTTGTCCAGCAGGCGGCCCGACCCGGCAAGGATGCGCACGCCCTGGATCTCCAGGCCATCGTGAATGTCCTTGGACTGGCTGCGGGCAAGGTTAAGCAAGCGGTCGTTGATGTGCTTGAGGTCCGCCCGCATCACCGGTACAAAGTCGCCGCCGTCGACGTCGAACTTCACGCCCAGCTCCCCCGCCTCGGCGACGCGGGTCATCAGGTCTGCGGTGGCGATCAGGGTCTTGGACGGCACCACGTCGGTGAGCACGGCGGATCCGCCCAGCCCGGCGCGTTCGATGATGGTGACCTGCGCCCCCAGCGAGGCGGCCACCATGGCGGCTTCGTACCCGCCCGGACCACCTCCCAGGATTGCGATCCGGGGTGAACTGAAATCTGGATGCGTAGTCACAATGAATCATTCTCGCTTATCCCCGCCGCAGTACCAAGAATTTCCGGGCGCCGGCGGAACGGCGTGTACTGGGCGCACCAGGGCGGCAGGATAACTTGTACCAGTGAGTACAACAGACTTCCTGAACACGGATCCCTTCGCCGCCGCACGCGCCGCGGCAGACTACATTGCCGAAGAAACAGGAGTGGACAGCCACGACGTCGCCCTGGTGCTTGGTTCCGGCTGGGGCGCAGCGGCAGACCTCATCGGCGAAACCACGGCCACCCTCTCCGCCGAGGAGGTACCCGGCTTCCACGCCCCCGCAGTGGAAGGGCACGTGGGCACTATCCGCTCCGTGCTGACCCGCGACGGCAAGCGTGCCCTGGTCCTGGGCGTCCGTACCCACTACTACGAAGGCAAGGGAGTGCGCGCCGTGGTGCACGGCATCCGGGCCGCGGCAGCGGCGGGGTGCAGCACCCTGGTCCTCACCAACGGCTGCGGCGGACTCAACGAGGACTGGGCCCCGGGCACGCCGGTACTCATCAAAGATCACATAAACCTCACCGCGGCCTCGCCCCTGGAAGGCGCCACGTTCGTTGACCTGACAGATCTTTACTCTTCCCGGATCCGCGGGCTCGCCCGTGAAGTCGATCCCAGCCTTGATGAGGGGGTGTATGCCCAGTTCACGGGTCCGCATTACGAGACGCCCGCGGAGGTGCAGTACGCCAAGCGCATCGGCGCCGACCTGGTGGGCATGTCCACGGCGCTGGAGGCCATCGCCGGGCGGCACGCCGGGATGGAGGTGTTCGGCATCTCGCTGGTCACCAACCTCGCGGCCGGCATCAGCCCCCAGGCGCTGAGCCACCAGGAAGTCATCGAATCAGGGCAGGCTGCCGGCCCCAGAATCTCAAAACTGCTCGCCGACATCATCGCCAAACTCTGAAAATGCGGAGTCACTTCAGGCCCATTCCGGCGCCTGCTTTGGGCCGCCTCTGACCCCGGGTGGCATGAAGTCAGGGAGCAATGACGATAGGTTTATGCCCATGACGTCTTCCGGTGCCGATTTACGCCTGCTCGATGAAGCCCGCGAATGGGCTTCCCAAGATCCGGATCCCGCAACGGCGGCTTCCCTCCTTGAGCTCGTCAGGTCGGTCGAAGACGGGGACGCTGCGGCACGGCAGGAACTGGAAGACAGCTTCCAGGGCACCCTCCAGTTCGGCACCGCGGGACTGCGCGCTCCCTTGGGCCCGGGGCCCAACCGGATGAACCGCGTGGTGGTGCGGCGCGCTGCCGCCGGATTGGCGGCCTTCCTTGTTGACGCAGTCGGCAAAGCCTCGCCCGGAACGCGGCCACGAGCCGTCGTCGGCTATGACGCCCGGTACAACTCGGACGTTTTCGCGGTGGAAACTGCCGCGATCTTCACCGCCGCCGGGATCGAAACCTTCCTCATGCCGGCAGCGCTGCCCACGCCCCTGCTGGCGTACGCCGTCCGGGCATTGCAGTGCGACGGCGGCGTGATGGTTACTGCCAGCCATAACCCCCCGCAGGACAACGGTTACAAGGTGTACCTGGGCCGCCATGCCGTGGCGGAGAGTGGCAACGGCGCCCAGATTGTCACGCCGTACGATGCCGATATTGCGGCACGAATCAACGCCGTGGGCTCCCTGGACTCGATTGTGCTGGCGCCGGAGGGCTGGACCGTCCTGGACGGGTCCATTGCCTCTGACTACCAGCGCGCCACGGCGGAGCTTGCCCGGCGGGACCATTTTCCGGCGCGGGACCTCCGTATTGTCCTGACCCCCATGCATGGCGTCGGCGGCGAAACCGCACTGGCCGTATTGAACGCCGCAGGTTTCCGGGACGTCACCCTAGTGGCCGAGCAGGCCGAGCCTGATCCGGATTTTCCCACCGTCAGTTTCCCCAACCCCGAAGAGCCCGGCGCCCTGGACCTTGCCCTGGAAACGGCAGCGCGGCTGGACGCCGACATCGTGATCGCCAATGATCCCGACGCCGACCGCGCGGCCGTTGCCGCCAAGGACCCGGACACGGGCGCATGGCGGATGCTCCGCGGTGACGAAGTGGGAGCCCTGCTGGGAGCGCACGTGGCGGCCAGGTTTGCCGCCGGCGCCACGGATGCGGGCGAGGCGGAGGGCTCGAAGGGCGTCTTCGCGAATTCGATCGTCTCCTCGCGCCTGCTGGCCCGCATTGCGGCAGCTGCCGGTTTCGCCCACGAGGAGACACTCACCGGCTTCAAGTGGATCTCGCGGGTGCCGGGACTGGTCTACGGCTATGAAGAGGCGCTGGGCTACTGCGTGGCGCCGGACCAGGTGAAGGACAAGGACGGCATCTCTGCCGCCGTGCTGATCGCCGAACTTGCCGCCGCCGCGAAAGCCGACGGGAAAACCGTCTTTGACACCCTGGACGAGCTGTACTTGCAGCACGGCCTGCATGCCAGCGACCAGCTCAGCATCCGGGTTGCCAACCTGGGGCTCCTGGACGCCATGATGAACCGGCTGCGGGTTTCCCCGCCGGAATCCTTCGGGTCATCCACGGTGGAGGTTTTCACCGACCTGGCGGAGGGCACGGACCAGCTGCCGCCTACCGACGGGCTTCTGTACGTCACCCGCGACCTCACCAGGGTGATCATCCGGCCCAGCGGCACCGAGCCGAAGCTCAAGTGCTACCTGGAGGTCATTCACCAGGTGGGTGCCGCAGCGGAACTGCCGGCAGCCCGGCAGGCGGTGCGTGCTGCGCTGGACGAGGTGCTGCGCGATGTCAGCGAGGCTCTGGGGCTTTAAAACCCGAAAGGGCGCCCCACCGGGCGCCCTTTTCCTGCTTTGAGGTGTCGAAGCTGCCGGTTACAGCTCCACCTCGATGAATCCGTCGGTAATGCGGGTGCTGAAGGTTGCGATGCTCAGGCCGGGGGTGCTGAAGCATTCTCCCGTTTCCAGGTCGTAGACCTCTTTGTGCAGGGGCGATGCGATGGTGGGCCGGGTCCCTTTCGAGCCGAGGATTCCACGGGCCATCACGTGCGCGCCGGTGGCCGGATCCTCATGGGCCACCGCGAAAACTTCACTGGGACCGGTGCGGAAGAGCGCCAGCTGGCGTCCGGCGACGAGGGCGGCTTCACCCCAGGCGGGTTCCAGGTCCTCCACCCGGCACACGCGGTGCCATCCGGCGGTGGTCTCAGTTCCGGCTTCGAGTGCCCCAAGTTCCAGTGTTGCCGTCATGTCCGGCTCCTCTCCCTGTGCTGGTTGTCCCTGCGTTCAGCCACCTTTGCGGCCACGTTCCACGCTAGGGCGCGGGTGTTTCGTCGGCATGCAGTGAATGTGTCCGTCTCGTAAAAGACACCTAACCCGGGCGGAAATGCGTTCGTGATGCAGAAGTTAAGTTCGCGAAACAATTGGGAAACTGAAGCGAAACTGCGTCTCCCTAGTCTGGATGGACACTCGTCACCAGAAGGCTGCAGGAAACGCTGCGGCCCATGCGAAAGGCCCACAGTGACCGAACAGACTTCACGCACCGAGACTCCGCGCCGCATCGTCGTCGCCGGCGGCGGCCCTGCGGCCCACCGTTTTGCGGACGCAATGCATGCCCGCGGCCTCGACGGCTGGCATGTCACGGTCCTCACTGAGGAAACGCACCTCCCCTACGACCGTGTGGCGCTGTCCAAGGCCCTCACCGAAAAGGACGTTGACCTCACGCTGGGCAACGCGTCGATGTGGGACCACCCTTCCCTGGAGCTGAAGACCGGCGAGCGCGTGGTCAAGATCAATGCCGAAGCCAAGACGGTGGAAACCGCTGCCGGCACGGTAGTCGAATACGACGAACTGGTGGTGGCCACCGGCTCCAACGCGGCGCGCCTGCCGATTCCCGGCAACGAGCTCACGCACGTGTACCGCACGCTCGAAGACGTCTGGGCCATCAACGAGGCCATTACCCAGCTCACGGAAAAGTTGGGCCGCAAGGTCAATGCAGTCACCATCGGTGGCGGCCTCCTGGGGCTCGAGTCCGCAGCCGGCACTGAGCAGTTGGGCGCCAACCCGATCGTCATCGACGGTTCACAGTGGCTGATGGCCACCCAGCTCGACGAAGGCGCCGGCCAGGCAATGGGCCGGCTCATCAAGGCAAAGGGCTTCGAAGTCCACGGCGGCGTCTTCCCGTCGGAAGTATTGTCCGACGACGACGGTCAGGTCACCGGCGTCCTGATGGCCGACGGCCGTGTCATCGACGCCGATCTCGTGATCGTCGCCATCGGCGTCCGGCCGCGCGATGAACTCTTCCGCGCCGCAGAAGGCGAGGAGCAGATCTTCTCGCTGGGCCAGCGCGGCGGTGTGGTCATCAACGATTACTGCGCCACCGAAGTACCCGGCATCTGGGCCATCGGTGAAGTGGCCAACTTCGGCGGCATGTGCCTGGGCCTGGTTGCCCCGGCCAACACCATGGCCGAGATCGTGGCCGACCGCCTGCACGGCGGCGACGCCACCTTCCCCGGCTTCGACACCGCCACCAAGCTCAAGCTCTCCGGCGTGGACGTCGCCAGCTTCGGTGACGCGTTCGCGAAGACCGAGCACGCCCTCGAAATCGTCTACGCCGACCCCGCCCGCGGCGTGTACCAGAAGATCGTCACCACCGACGACGCCAAGACCCTGCTGGGCGGCATTTTCGTAGGCGACGCTTCACCGTACATGAGCCTGCGTCCGCTGCTGGGCCGCGAACTTCCCGCCGAGCCGGGCGCGTTCCTCAGTGCGGCCGGCGGCGGCGACGCCCCGGAAACCGAACTGCCGGACGACGCAACGCTCTGCTCCTGCAACAACGTCACCGCCGGAAGCATCCGCGACGCCATCAACGGCTGCGGCGCCTGCGACGGCAACGCCCCCGTCCAGGAGCTGGGCGAGCTGAAGGGCTGCACCCGCGCCGGTACCCAGTGCGGTTCCTGCGTCCCCATGCTCAAGAAGCTGCTCGAGACCGAACTGACCAAGTCCGGCGTCGAGGTCTCCAAGGCCCTGTGCGAGCACATCGAACTTTCCCGCCAGGAACTGTTCGACGCCATCCGTGTCCTGGAACTGAGCTCCTTCGAAGAAATCATGGCCAAGTACGGCACCGGCGCCGGCTGCGACATCTGCAAACCGACCATCGCCAACATCCTGGCCAGCCAGAACAGCGCCTACGTTTTGGATGCCGGCCGCGGCACCCTGCAGGACACCAATGACCGCGCCCTGGCCAACATGCAGAAGGACGGCACCTACTCGGTGGTCCCCCGCATCGCCGGCGGCGAGATCACCCCCAAGAAGCTCGGCGTCATCGCCGCGGTGGCCGAGAAGTACAACCTGTACACGAAGATCACGGGCGGCCAGCGCATCGACATGTTCGGCGCCCGGCTGGAACAGCTGCCGGAAATCTGGAAGGAGCTGGTGGACGCCGGCTTCGAGTCCGGCCAGGCGTACGGCAAGAGCCTGCGTACGGTGAAGTCCTGCGTCGGCTCCACCTGGTGCCGGTTCGGGGTCCAGGATTCGGTGGCCATGGCCATCCAGCTGGAGCTCCGCTACCGCGGCCTTCGCAGCCCGCACAAGCTCAAGATGGGCGTCTCCGGTTGCGCCCGGGAATGCGCCGAAGCCCGCGGCAAGGACGTGGGCGTGATCGCCACCGCCGATGGCTGGAACCTGTACGTCGGCGGCAACGGCGGTGCCACCCCGGCCCACGCCCAGCTGCTGGCCAAGGACCTCGACGACGAGACGCTCATCAAGTACATCGACCGCTACTTCATGTACTACATCCGCACCGCAGACCGGCTGCAGCGCACGGCCCGCTGGCAGGAAGAACTCGACGGCGGCATCAAGCACGTCGAGGACGTGGTGGTCAAGGACACCCTGGGCATCGCCGCAGACCTCGAAGCAGCCATGGCGAAGCACGTGGACACCTACATCGACGAGTGGGCCGACACCCTCAAGGACCCCGAGCGCCTGCGCCGGTTCCGTTCCTTCGTCAACGCTCCGGACCAGAAGGACGACTCCATCACCTTCGTCCCGGACGAGCGCGGCCAGATGCGCCCCGCCACGCCCGAGGAAAAGGGCAAGGTCCTCATCGGCGCCTCCATCCCCGTGCGGTCCAGCAACGAAACCGAGGTATAGCCATGCAGCTCAGCATCGATCTCACCGGCCGCGAGGTCCTGGTGACCGGCTCAGACCAGGCCGCGCGCCAGGCGGTGCGCCGCTACGAAGCCGCGGGCGCCGTCGTCTACCGCCTGAGCACCCCGCAGGGCGCCGGGCATGACGGGCCACTGCCTGAGCGTCCCTTCCTGGTCGCAGCGGTCGACGACGGCCAGCCCGGCTGGGACGCCCTGCTGGAGCGGTGCCGCGAAACCGGCATCCCGGTAGCAGCCGAACCGGCCGCCGGCGCCGCGGGCCACGTCACCCTGGTGGGTGGCGGACCCGGCACCACCGAACTGCTGACGGTCGCCGCAGTCAAGGCACTACGTGATGCCGACGTTGTCTTCTACGACCGGCTGGCCCCGTACCAGGAGCTGCCGTCCCTCACCTCCGCCGAACTGGTTGATGTGGGCAAGAAGCCCGGCCACCACAAGGTGAGCCAGACCGACATCGAAAAGCTCATGGTGGAAAGCGCCCTGGCCGGCAACAACGTGGTCCGCCTCAAGGGCGGGGACCCCTACGTCTTTGGCCGCGGCGGCGAGGAAGTGGCCGCGTGCGTGGCCGCCGGCGTCAAGGTCCACGTCGTTTCCGGCGTCACCAGTGCCATTTCCGTCCCCGCGGCGGCAGGCATCCCGGTCACGCACCGCGAGGTCAGCCACATGTTCACGGTTGTTTCCGGGCACGCTCCCCTGACTGAGAAGGAACACCAGCACCTGGCGGGCCTGGGCGGAACAATCGTTGTCCTGATGGGCATCGGCACCCTCCACCAGCTGGCAGCCGGCCTGCGCAAGGCCGGGATGCGCCCGGACATGCCCATGGCCGTGGTGGAACGCGGCTACCGGCCCGGACAGCGCACCACCATCGCGAACCTCGGCACAATTACCTCCGCCGCTGCCGGCTGCAGCAACCCCGCCGTGCTGGTCATTGGCGAGGTGGTTCGCGTGGCAGAAGCCAACCGCGGGCATGCTGAGGCCGCCGCCGACCTGGACAGGCTGGCGGCCTCGCTGCTGGGTTCATGAAAGGATTGACCCCCATGACTGCACTTGCACCGGCCGAAGCGTCCCAGCTCGAAGAAGCTCCCGACGCCGCTGAATCCCCGCTCGAGGGTTTCCGCATTGGCGTGACCTCGCACCGGCGCTCCCGCGACCTGATCGAGGCCCTGGAACGCCGCGGCGCCGAAGTGCTGCACGCCCCGGCGCTGAAAATCGCCCCCGTGCAGGAGGACATGCGCCTCATCGAGGACACCCGGGCCATCATTGCGGCCAAGCCGGACCTCTGCATCGCCACCACCGCCTACGGCATGCGCCGCTGGTGCGAGGCCGCTGACTCCTTCGGCATCGGCGACGAACTGCTGGACACGCTGGGCGCGTGCCGGATGTTTGTCCGGGGACCCAAAGCCCGCGGTGCCGTCCGCGCCGCCGGCCTTGCCGACGTCGGAATCAGCAGCGACGAAACCACCGCCACGCTGGTGGACATGCTGCTTGCCGAGGGCGTCCGCGGCAAAACCGTCGCCGTGCAGCTGCACGGCTATACGGACGTACGCCAACTGGAGCGCCTGCGCATGTCCGGTGCCACCGTCCTGACCGTCACGCCCTACCGCTGGGTCAAGCCCGACGGCGAGGACAAGCTCCCCCGGCTCATCGACGCCGCCTGCACCGGCAACCTGGACGTCCTGACCTTCACCAGCGCGCCCGCCGTCGATGCAATGTGGAGCACGGCCCACGAGATGGGCGTGTACAAGCAGCTGATCGAAAGCCTCAAAACCAACGTCACCACGGC
The DNA here is from genome assembly GCF_029222765.1 of Arthrobacter sp. Cr_A7. Lineage (NCBI taxonomy): Bacteria > Bacillati > Actinomycetota > Actinomycetes > Micrococcales > Micrococcaceae > Arthrobacter > Arthrobacter sp. Cr_A7. The sequence continues at coordinate 9,650 of NZ_JARHXQ010000304.1, forward strand.
TGTGGTTGGCCCGGTCACGGCGCAGCCCCTGCTTGACGCCGGCGTGACACCGCTGATTCCCGAACGTTTCCGCATGGGCGCACTGATCCGGCTGGTATGCGAGCACCTGGCCCTGAACCATGTCCGGCGGCTGGAAACCCGGTCCGGCAACATCGAGCTCCGCGGACGGAGCCTGCGCATCGACGGCCAGCCCGTTGAACTGGCGCCCGCTCCCCTGCTGCTCCTCCGGGCGCTGCTCGGTGCCGGCGGCGCTGTCCTCTCCCGTGAATCGCTGTCCGACCTCCTGGAACTGCGCGGCTCCGTCCACGCGCTGGACATGACCGTGAGCCGGCTGCGGTCCTCGCTGCCGGACGGGCGCCTGGTGGAAACCGTGGTGAAGCGGGGCTACCGGATCCGCGTCTAGCGCCTGTTTCATGCGCGGTGTGGGGCCCTTTGTGTCCGTTTCGGGCGGGATGAGAGGTGCGTCACGGGTTCTGTTACCGGCCGGTAAAAACTGGCGAACGCACCCCTCCCGGACCGGCAATGACGGGGAAACACAACGGTAAAAGCAGACGCCTACGCTGGGTTGCATCACGAAGTTCCGGCCATTCCCGGCCGCCAGCGAAAGGGCCAGCACATGTCCGCTCCGGCACCCTCCACGTCCATCTCAGCAGCTACCCGCATCGTCATTGCCGGGGCAGGTCCCGCAGCCCAGGCCCTGGTAAGGCAGCTGGACCTGGCCCGGTTCCCCGGCACCATTACCGTGTTGAGCAACCGGGATGACACCCCGGATGAACTGCTGGACCTGGCGCTGCTCCCGCAGGTGTCGGTACGGTTCGGCCAGCCGGCCAGCCACATCGATGCCGTGAACCGGACCGTCGCCACGGCGGACGGCATGGAGTTCGCCTACGACCACCTGGTCATCGCCACCGGATCCGCGCCCGTGGCCAACCCGGTGGAGGGCGCAGGCCAGTGCCTGAACTACTCCACCATCGATGACGCCGCGCGTATCGCCGAGGCCGTTGGCCAGGTGACCCGGGAACTGGGCAGGCGCCCGCTGGGAATCCTGGTGGGCAACGGCGCGGCCGCCGGCCAGGCCGAGGCAGTCCTGCGCGCCAGGGGCGTCCGTCCCATCCGCACCACAGCCCGCCCGGCCGCCGTCGTTCCCGGGAAGTCTGTCTCCGGGCTGGCAGCCTCCGCCGTGATTTTCGAGGACGGAAGCAGCATGAGCGGCGACCTGGTGGTCCTGGCCGAGGAGCGGGTCTCCCGGGACGACCTGGCCGCCACCGCCGGCCTGCTGACGGCACCTACGGGCGGGATCGTCATCAGCCAGGACTTCCGGACGTCCATCCCCGGAATCTGGGCGATCGGGGATGCGGCCGCGTTCGACGGCGTCCGGCTGGGCCTGCTGGTGGCCGCGGCTTCCGCCGCGGGTGCGTGCGCATCACAGCTCCTGACGGCCTCCACGGCCGGGCCTGTCCTGCAGGCAGCCGCCTGACTTCCGGCGCCGGTTCCGGGCGCCCTGGGTGGGGGCCCGGCTGTGACAAGATGGTTCCCGAAACGAGTCAAGGACGCGCCGGGGCCCACAAGGCCCCTGGAGAGGACCATCATGAGCAACGAAGCCACCCCTTCCGTTCAACCAGCCGCCGCTGTTGCCGGGACCATCGCTTCCTACATCGACCACACCCTGCTGAAGCCCGAGGCCTCGGAGTCCGACGTCCTGAAGGTCTGTGCAGAAGCCGCCGAGTACAGCTTCAAGTCCGTGTGCGTCAACCCCATCTGGGTCAAAACGGTCAAGACCGCCCTCAAAGGCTCCGGCGTCCTCACCTGCTCGGTGGTGGGCTTCCCGCTGGGTGCCACACCCACGGATGTCAAGACGTTTGAGGCGCGCGGCGCCGTCCTGGACGGCGCTGACGAGGTGGACATGGTCATCAACATCGCCGCCGCACGGGCCGGTGACAAGGGAGCACTGACGGAGGACATCAGCTCGGTGGCCGAGGCAGTCCATGCCAGCGGAGCCATCCTGAAAGTCATCATCGAAACTGCCCTGCTGACGGACGACCAGAAGGTCCTGGCGTGCCAGGCGGCCGTAGCGGCCGGCGCCGATTTCGTGAAGACCTCAACCGGCTTCAACGGCGGAGGTGCCACGGTGGAAGACATCGCCCTTATGCGCAGGACGGTGGGGCCGGATCTGGGGGTCAAGGCCTCCGGCGGCGTGCGTTCCCTCGCTGACGCGCAGGCTATGATTGCTGCAGGTGCAACACGTATTGGCGCCAGCTCCGGCATTGCCATCGTCAAGGGTGAACAAGGTTCATCCGCCTACTGACGGCCGGCCGGGGGCAGCCACAGATTGAGCCCCGCGGGGCCGAGGAGGAACGAATGTCCAGCAAGATTACGGCGTCCAACCAGGGCTCACCATCGAACCAGGGCACTGTCCGCACTCCCCAGAATGAGAACAAGCTCTCCGGCAGCATCGTTCTCTTCGTCATCATCATGGCCCTGTTCCTCGGAGCCGTGTACTCCCTGTCCTTCCTGACGCTTGGCAACCCGTGGCCGATGGCCGTCTGCCTGGGGCTCTTCGCCCTGGCCTTCTGGATCCCGCAGACCATCCTGGGCCGCTCGGACTCCGCCGGCGAGCACTGATTCCAGGTAAGTAGCGCCAAATGTCGTTATGAGCGGTCAAAACGGCACATACTGCTACCTGGTTGGGGCATAAGCCAACGAAACCCCCGGGACGAGTCCCGGGGGTTCTTTGTGTTTACAGCCAGAGTTTCATCCAGGCACCGGCTGCCGCCGCCACCCTGGTCCACTGGTTCTGCGCGATGGACCAGCCGGCCGCGGTGAGCCCCACCATGGCATAGGCGCTCACCGGGATCAGCACGAGCCATTCACGTTTGGACCCCGCCCTGCCCAGCAATGGCAGGGAAAGTGCGCCGTTGGGCCGCCACACGTTCCGCAGCAGCGGAACCTTGCGCAGCAGCTTGGGCGGCCGGATGACAAGCGGCCACAGCAGCGGCACTCCCCCCGTGGTGATCAGGTCACCCACAATGTGCACCACAACGCCGATGAGCATGGACATGGGCAGCCACGTCCACTGCTCCGGTGCGTACACCGTGACCAGGCCGGCCATGGCCAGCGCGAAGATCCAGTTCGTAATGAACCCGCTCTTGGGGAAGAGCTTCAGGGCCTTGGCCGCGATGTTGATCAGGAACATGCAGAGCAGCCCGGCGCCCACGGACAGCAGGCCCCAGGGGGTCTCCATCTGGAACTGGGACGCCAGGGCGGCAAGGAGCACAAAGACCCCTGCGCCCAGGATCGAATGAGTGCCTTGCCGGTGCCCGCCGCTGGCGTTCTCGATACCCACGGCAATCACGTTGGACAGCGGCGGCAGGGAATTGGCCACTGTACTGTGACGGTGGTCCCAGTCGCACACCAGTGCAGTCCCCGCCGTCGCCATGCCGCCAATCAGGATGCCGGTGGCATCCAGCGGGTACCAGCCCAGGGTGTAGGGGCCGGTGGACGCAACAGCTACCCACGCCGCGGCTCCCGACGCGGCGTGGTGTCCTCCCATCATCCGTCAGGCCACTGTCAGCGGCTGGTCGGAGAAGATGTTGCGGATCACTCCGTTGGCCCATTCCAGGATTTCCGCGTCCTGCAGGTCCCGGCCACCGATCCGCGCCGTTTTTGGCTTGGGAATCAACACGGCGTCGAGTGCCGGCTTGGACTGCGAGCCCGGATACATCCGGGTCAGCCGCATGATCTTCGATTCCGGCAGCTGCGCCGGCGAGAATTTGATGAAGTTGCCCTGCAGGGCGACGTCGGACAGGCCGGCTTCCCGGGCACCCACCCGGAACCGGGCCACCGCCACCAGGTTCTGCGCGGGCAGCGGCGGCTCGCCGTAGCGGTCCACCAGCTCGGCCAGGACCTCGTCGATCGCCTCGTTGGTGAGGGCGGAGGCCAGTTTCCGGTAGGCCTCAAGGCGCAGCCGCTCCCCCGGCACATAGTCGTGCGGGAGGTGCGCATTGACCGGCAGCTCGATCTTCATTTCGGCGGCCTTTTCCTCGGCCTCGCCGCGGAAGTCGGCCACCGCCTCGCCCACCAGCCGGATGTAGAGGTCGAAGCCCACGCCCTGGATGTGCCCGGACTGTTCGCCGCCCAGCAGGTTGCCTGCCCCGCGGATTTCCAGGTCCTTCATGGCCAGTTGCATGCCCGCACCCAGCTCGTTGTGGGCAGCCACGGCCTTGAGCCGCTCCAGCGCCACCTCGCCCAGCGGCTTCTCGGAGGGGTACAGGAAATAGGCATAAGCGCGTTCACGGCCGCGGCCCACCCGCCCGCGGAGCTGGTGCAGCTGGGACAAGCCGTACTTGTCCGCGCCGTCCACAATCAGGGTGTTGGCGTTGGAGATGTCCAGGCCCGTCTCGATGATGGTGGTGCACACCAGGACGTCGAAGCGCCGCTCCCAGAAGTCCACGATGATCTGTTCCAGGCGGCTTTCGGACATCTTGCCGTGGGCCACTTCCACCCGGGCTTCCGGAACCAGCTCACGGATTTTCGCCGCGGTCCGTTCAATGGTGGACACCCGGTTGTGGACCAGGAACACCTGCCCCTCGCGCATGAGCTCGCGGCGGATGGCGGCCGAGGTCTGCTTGTCCGTGTACGGGCCGACGTAGGTCAGCACGGGATGGCGTTCCTCCGGCGGGGTGGCCAGCGTGGAGGTCTCCCGGATGCCGGTGAGGGACATCTCCAGGGTGCGGGGAATCGGCGTGGCGCTCATCGCCAGCACGTCCACGTTGGTGCGCATCTTCTTGAGCGCTTCCTTGTGTTCGACGCCAAAGCGCTGTTCCTCGTCCACGATCACCAGGCCCAGGTCCTTGAACTCGAAGTCCTTGGACAGCAGCCGGTGGGTACCGATCACCACGTCCACGGAGCCGTTCTTGACGCCTTCCGCCGTCTCCTTGGCCTCCTTGGCGGCCTGGAAGCGGGACAGCGGCTTCACCCGCAGGGGGAAGCCGGAGAAGCGCTCAGTGAATGTCTCATAGTGCTGCTGGGCCAGCAGGGTGGTGGGCACCAGCACGGCCACCTGTTTGCCGTCCTGCACGGCCTTGAAGGCAGCGCGCACCGCGATCTCGGTCTTGCCGTAGCCCACGTCGCCGGACACCAGCCGGTCCATCGGGATTTCCCGCTCCATGTCCGCCTTGACCTCATTGATGGTGGTCAGCTGGTCTGGCGTTTCCACGTACGGGAAGGCTTCCTCCAGTTCACGCTGCCACGGCGTGTCAGGGCCGAAGGCGTGCCCGCGCGAGGCCATCCGGGCGGAGTACAGCCGGATGAGCTCACCGGCGATTTCCTTGACGGCTTTCCGGGCTTTGGACTTGGTGCTGGCCCAGTCCGCTCCGCCCATCTTGCTCAGGACAGGGGTGTCGCCGCCCACGTAGCGGGTCACCTGGTCCAGCTGGTCGGTGGGAACGAACAGCCGGTCTCCCGGTGCGCCGCGCTTTGACGGCGCGTACTCCAGGACAAGGTACTCGCGGACGCCGTCGCCTCCGCCGGCCACTTTGCGCTGGATGAGCTCCACGAACCGGCCGATGCCGTGCTGCTCGTGGACCACGTGGTCCCCCGCCACCAGCTGGAGCGGGTCCACGGCGTTGCGCCGCTTGGACGGCATGCGGCGCATGTCCTTGGTGGATCCGGCGGACGTGCGGCCCAGGAGGTCGGCTTCGGTGAGCAGGCCCAGCTTCAGGCCGTCCAGGACAAAACCGCGTCCGACGGCGGCAGTGGTCACTTCGATGATGCCCGCCTGGGGTTCGTGGTCCAGGCTGTCCACGCGGGCGCAGGGGATGTCAGCGTCGTGGAAGAGCTCGGCCAGGCGCTGGGCGGGGCCGGGGCCCTCGGTGGCCACCACGATCCGCCACTGGTCGCGCACGTGGGATCCGATGAAGTCCATCATTTCCGCCACGTCGCCCTGGTAGCCGCGCGGCTCGCGGGCGTGCAGGTTCAGGACGTCAATCTCGGGGAGGAGCTCCTCGTCCTGGGCGAGCGAGGTGATGGACCACCAGGACACGCCGTGCTCCAGTGAGGTTGTGCGGGTCTCGGCCAGGGACCGGAAGCTGGCCGAGTGCAGGGCCGCGGTGGCCTGGGAGCTCAGGTCCAGGGGCGCCGTCCCGCCGTCGGATGCCGTTGACCAGGCCGCCTCCAGGAACTCCTCGTTGGTGGCGGCAAGGTCGTGGGCCCGGGTCCGGACCTTTTCGGGTTCGATGACCACGGCAATGGATTCCGCGGGCAGCTGGTCCATGAACGGGACCATGGAGTCGACCAGCACCGGGGCGAGGGACTCCATGCCTTCCACGGCGATGCCGCCGGCGATCTTTTCCAGCATGTCGGCCGCGGCCGGAAGCTGGGCCTTGAGCGTAGCGGCCCGGGACATCACGGACGGCGTGATGAGGATTTCGCGGCAGGGCGGGGCATGCAGTTCGGTGGGGTGGTGGATGCCGGGGGCGGACAGCGAGCGCTGGTCTGCCACGGCGAACCAGCGCATCTGGTCCACCTCGTCGCCGAAGAATTCCACCCTGATGGGGTGGTCCTCGGTGGGCGGGAAGACGTCGATGATGCCGCCACGGACAGCGAACTCGCCCCGGTGCGTCACCATGTCCACGCGCGCGTACGCAGCATCGGCGAGGCGGCGCACCACGTCCGTGAAGGAGACGTCCTGTCCCACCTTCA
>NZ_JARHXQ010000305.1:0-6087 GCF_029222765.1 Arthrobacter sp. Cr_A7
GTGAGTATAGCGGCTATACTGTTAAAGCCCCGGATGTGGAAACGGCCAGCGTTGCTGGTTTCGGCTCCACCCCCCGGGGTTTTGAATTGCGGAACATCGCCGGTGGCTGGCGCATCTACTCCCGTGCAGACTTTGCCGACATTGTGGGCAAGTATGTGCTCGAGGGGCAGACGGCCAGGCTCACCCAGGCAGCATTGGAAACGCTCGCGGTCATTGCGTACCGGCAGCCGGTTTCCCGGGCACGGGTGTCTGCGATTCGCGGGGTCAACGTTGACTCTGTCGTACGGACACTTGCCCAACGCGGGCTGATTGAGGACGCGGGAACCGATCCCGAGTCAGGCGCCATCCTTTACCGGACCACGTCATACTTCCTGGAACGGATGGGAATCAGCTCAGTGGCGGACTTGCCTCACCTGTCCCCGCATCTGCCGGGGCTGGAAGGCATCGCAGAGTTCTACGACGCCGACAGGATGTAAGCCGGAACTTCCGGCGTGCACACAAATATTTATCAGGGCAGAGTAATTCTGCACGGCTGGCTAGGGTTGTCTGTGACAACCTTTGACAGCCAAAACATTGAAGGACGGGTCATGACACAGGCGGGACGCCAGGGTTCACCACGTAACAGTTCGGGACGCAACAATTCCCAACGCAACACCTCCCAGGGTGGCAATTCAGCGGGCGGGTTCCGCAGCGGTGCCCCCAAGCGGGCCGGTGGGTTCGGCAGCGGCGGGCCGCAACGCGCACCCAAGCCGCGCGAGGAGCGCTTTATCGATCCGGATTTGGCTTCGGATGGGCCCCAGCAGGGCCGCGGTGCGGATGCCAGGGCGGCCAAGCCCTCATCCCGGAAGCCGGCAGCCCGGAAGCCGGGAGCCAAGAAAGCCCCGGGTACTCCGGGCGCCCTCAAGCCGAAGCCCCGCACCGGCGCTCCCGGAGCGGCCGCTTCCCGTGCCTTCGGCAGCGAACGCTTCGGCCAGAACCTTGGCCCCGTCCGCAGGCCGTCCCGGAAGAAGGGACCCCGTGGCGACGTGCCCCAGTCGGAACTCCATGACGCCGACGGCGTGCGCCTGCAAAAGGTGATGGCCTCGGCCGGAGTTGCGTCCCGCCGCGTCTGCGAAGAGATGATTGCCGAAGGCCGCGTGGAAGTGGACGGACAGGTGGTCACTGAGCTCGGTGTCCGCGTGGACCCCAAGACGGCTGTCATCCACGTTGACGGGCTGCGGATCCAGCTGGACGAGAACCTCGTCTACATGGTGTTCAACAAGCCGAAGGGCGTTGTTTCCACCATGGAGGATCCCGAGGGGCGTCCCTGCATCAGCGACTTCCTGAAGAACAACAAGAACAAGGGCGAACGGCTCTTCCACGTGGGCCGCCTGGACGTCGCCACCGAAGGGCTTTTGCTGCTGACGAACGACGGCGAACTGGCCAACCGCCTGACGCACCCTTCCTACGAAGTCCCCAAGACCTACCTGGTCCAGGTCCGTGGGCCGTTCCCGCAGGGAATCGGGGCGCAGCTCAAGGAGGGTGTGGAACTGGAGGACGGTTTTGCGTCTGTTGACTCCTTCCGGCTTGTCGACTCCACTCCGGGCCACGTCCTGATCGAGGTAGTGCTGCACTCCGGCAAGAACCGCATCGTCCGCCGCCTGTTCGACGCCGTCGGCTTCCCGGTCCTGCGCCTGGTCCGCGTCAAGGTGGGGCCCATTGGCCTGGGTGACCAGCGCCAGGGCAGCATCCGCAACCTCGGCAAGCAGGAAGTCGGCCACCTGCTGGCATCCGTAGGGCTCTAAGGCATGTCCGCCTTCAAAAGCCAGGGCCTCGGCCACCTGGATGGTCCGGTGGTGGTCATCGGTACCGGGCTCCTCGGGACCAGCATCGGGCTGGGCCTGCGGGGGCGCGGCGTGCCGGTGTTCCTCTCCGACCCTTCGCCCACAAACCAGGCGGTAGCTGTTGACATCGGCGCAGGGCGGCCGCTGCCGGAACTGGGCAGCAGCCGGCCGCAGCTGGTGGTCGTCGCCGCGCCGCCGGACGTCACAGCCGACGTCGTCCGGGAGGCACTGGCTGACTATCCGGACTCGGTGGTGGTGGATATTGCCAGCGTCAAGGCAGATATTCTGGCCCGGCTCCGGGGCAGTGGCGTGGACCTCTCGCGCTACGTTGGAACGCATCCGATGGCAGGGCGGGAAAAGTCCGGCCCGGTTGCCGCCCGCGGTGAGCTGTTTACCTCCATGCCATGGGTGGTCTGCCCGTCTGAGGAAACGTCGGCTGCCGCCCTTCAGACGGCCCGGTCGCTGGGCAACGACCTGGGCGCAGTGGTGTCCCAGTTCACGGCCGACGAACACGACGAAGCCGTCGCGCTGGTCTCCCACCTGCCCCAGGTGATGTCCTCGCTGCTGGCCAGCAGGCTGCAGGGAACGCCGTTGCATGCGTTGTCCCTGGCAGGCAACGGGCTTAGGGATGTCACACGGATCGCGGCCAGCGACCCCACCTTATGGGTGCAGATCCTCGGCGGGAACGCCTCCAAGGTGGTGGAGATCCTCTACGGCGTGCGCGAGGACCTTAACCGCCTCATCGGAACCCTGGAACAGCCCACCGCTCCGGGCGCCAGGCTGGACCTTGCCCAGCTCATCAGCGAGGGCAACGCGGGCCAGGCCCGTATCCCGGGCAAGCACGGCGGTCCGCCGCAGGCGTATTCCTGGCTCACTGTGCTGGTGGACGACAGGCCCGGCCAGATTGCACGGCTGCTGACCGAAATTGGTGAAGTCGGGGTGAACGTTGAAGACCTGCGGCTCGACCATTCATCCGGACAGAACGTGGGCATGGTGGAATTGTCAGTGTTGCCGAACAAGCACGACCACCTGATCGAAGCATTAAACGACCGCGGATGGCGGGTACTTCAGTAATGACACAAGAACTCCTCGACACCATGCCCGCCCTGCGCGTCGGCAGGCCGCTGGTTGTTGCCATCGACGGACCTTCGGGTTCCGGCAAATCCAGCGTCAGCAAGGAAGTGGCCCGGCGGCTCCGGATCGCCTACCTGGACACCGGGGCAATGTACCGGGCCCTGACCTGGTATTGCGTCACCAACGGCATCGACCTGGACGATGCCGCCGCCGTTGAGCAGGCTTCCCGGGACCTGGTGCTGGACCTCAGCACCAGCCCGCGGGAGGAATTTGTCCGCGTGGACGGTGTTGACGTCACCGACGCCATCCGCGAGCCTGCCATCTCCTCGGCCGTCAGCGCCGTCGCCACCACCCTGGGCGCCCGGACTGAGCTCATCCGCCGGCAACGGGCGCTGATCGAAAAGCACCACCGCCGCATGGTGGTGGAAGGCAGGGACATTACCACCGTCGTCGCGCCCGGAGCCGAAGTGCGCATGCTGCTGACCGCCAGCGAAGAAGCCCGGCTGCGCCGGCGCGGCATCCAGCTTGGCGGCACGCAGAATGCGGAGCAGCTGGCTGCCCAGGTGACGCACCGCGACGCCAAGGACTCCACGGTGGTGAACTTCACGCAGGCTGCCGACGGCGTCGTAACGCTGGACTCCTCGGACCTTGACTTCGAGCAGACCGTGGACGCTGCCCTCGTGATTGTCACCAAGGTCCTCAACCGTGACTGACGGGAGGCCGGGCGTGCCCTCCGGCTGGACCATGGCCTGGAGCCGGCCTGTGGGCTGGGCCCTGGACCATCTCGTCTACCGGACATCGGTGACCGGGAAGGCCAACGTCCCCACCGGGGGACCGGTGATCTTCGCCGGCAACCACATCAGCTTCCTGGATGGGCCCGTGATGTTCGGCGCCTCGCCGCGGCCCATGCACATCCTGGTCAAGCAGGAGATGTTCAAGGGATTCCTGGGCAGGGTGCTGACCGCCTCAGGGCAGCTGCCCGTGGACCGGCAGGGTGACCGGGCTGCGCTGCAGCGCAGCAAGGACCTCCTCGCCGCCGGCCGTTGCGTTGGAATCCTCCCTGAAGGAACCCGGGGGAGCGGTGAAGCCTCCGATATCAACGGCGGGGTAGCCTGGCTCGCCCTGAATTCCGGAGCGCCGGTAGTACCCGTGGCCATCCTGGGGACCCGGGCCGGGGACGAGCACCTTGACTTTGTGCCGCGGCCCGGCAGACGGTTCCATGTCAGCTTCGGAACCGCCCTTACTTTAGGCCGCCGGGCCGGGGAAAGCGGCCGTGCTTCAATGGACAGGGCGGCGCAGGAGATCCGCGCAGCACTGGCCGGGCACGTCCGGGATGCCATCCAACTCAGCGGGCAGCCCCTGCCGTTCGCTGAAACCTCCAAAGACTTAACAGCAGTAGCCGGGACGCCGGCAGATGACCACTAAGGACAGTGCAATGAGCGACACGACTCAAACCCCCGGCCATTCCGGCGCCGGCGAAGACGAATACACGCCCACGGGCACCGACCAGGTTGCCGAACGGCTGGCGGCCATTGACGACGACGAGGCTGAGCTCCGCGCGGCCTCCCTCCGGGCAGGCCTGGAGGACTACGACCTCGACGAGGACGACGCCGCGCTGCTCAGCGGGGAATACGGCGACGAGGACTTCGACGGCCCCGTCAAGCTCGATCCTGTGCTGGCCATCATCGGGCGCCCCAACGTGGGCAAGTCCACCCTGGTCAACCGCATCCTGGGCCGCCGCGAAGCCGTGGTGGAGGACACTCCCGGCGTAACCCGCGACCGCGTCATGTACTCGGCGAGCTGGAACGGCCGCAACTTCACCCTGGTGGATACCGGCGGCTGGGAGCACGATGCCCGCGGTATCCACGCCCGCGTCGCCGAGCAGGCCGAGATGGCCGTTGAACTCGCTGACGCCGTCCTCTTCGTCGTCGACTCGGCCGTCGGTGCCACGGCTACCGATGAAGGCGTGATGAAGATGCTGCGCCGCAGCAAGAAGCCGGTCATCATGGTGGCCAACAAGGTGGACGACTTCGCGCAGGAGGCGGACTCCGCGGCTCTGTGGGGCCTGGGCTTCGGCGAGCCGTACCCGGTCTCGGCGCTCCATGGCCGCGGGGTGGCGGACCTGCTGGACCACGTCATGGATGTGCTGCCGGAATTCTCGACCATTGAGGGGCTGGAACGCTCCGGCGGTCCGCGCCGCATCGCACTCATCGGCCGCCCGAACGTGGGCAAGTCCTCGCTGCTGAACAAGCTGGCCGGGACTGAGCGCGTGGTGGTGGACAACACTGCCGGAACCACCCGCGACCCCGTGGACGAATTCATCGAACTGGGCGGCCGCACCTGGCGCTTCGTGGACACCGCCGGCATCCGCCGCCGCCAGCACATGGCGCAGGGCGCTGACTACTACGCCTCGCTGCGGACGCAGGCCGCGCTCGAAAAGGCGGAGGTCGCCGTCGTGCTTCTCGCCGTTGATGAGGTCCTCAGCGAGCAGGACGTCCGGATCCTCCAGCTGGCCATCGAGTCCGGCCGTGCCATGGTCCTGGCGTTCAACAAGTGGGACCTGCTCGACGACGAACGCCGCCGCTACCTCGAGCGCGAAATTGAGCAGGACCTGGCGCACGTGGAGTGGGCGCCGCGCGTCAACATCTCGGCAAAGACGGGCTGGCACAAGGACCGCCTGGTGCCGGCGCTGGACCTGGCCCTGGAGAACTGGGACAAGCGCATCGCCACCGGCCGCCTGAACGCCTTCCTGGGCGAGCTGGTGGCCGCGCACCCGCACCCGGTCCGCGGCGGAAAGCAGCCCCGCATCCTCTTCGGCACCCAGGCCTCGAGCCGTCCGCCCAAGTTCGTGCTGTTCACCACCGGTTTCCTTGACCCCGGCTACCGCCGGTTCATCACCCGCCGGCTCCGGGAAACCTTCGGCTTCGAGGGCACGCCCATCGAAGTCAGTATGCGTGTGCGGGAAAAGCGCGGCAAGAAGCGTTAATTGCGACACACCAGGGCCCCGAATCCCGGAAAGTGTCACAGGCACCCTCTTGGATCGTGTAAGCTCTTCTAGGTGGTTCGGCCGGACTGCTGGTGGAAATCCTCGGAGGAATCCTTGGATGAAGCACAGCGGAGAACGGCGGAACTAACGGGCTGTAGCGCAGCTTGGTAGCGCACTTGACTGGGGGTCAAGGGGTCGCAGGTT
>NZ_JARHXQ010000306.1:0-1356 GCF_029222765.1 Arthrobacter sp. Cr_A7
GTGCCCCAGCCGGCACTCCTGCTTCCTATCCGGCCGAGCGCCGTTCAACAACACGCGGGACCCTCCGGACGACGGAGACGGATTCCCACCGACAGAGAGTGATCCCATGACACGCAAAGTAGTCATTACCGGTCTGGGTGCCACCACGCCCATCGGCGGCGATGTACCCACAATGTGGAACAACGCGCTCAAGGGGGTCTCCGGTGCCCGCACCCTGGAAGACGACTGGGTCGCCAAGTACGAGCTTCCCGTCCACTTCGCCGCCCGGTGCAGCACCCCGGCACTTGACGTGCTCAGCCGTGTCGAGGCCAAGCGGATGGACCCCTCCACCCAGTTCGGCGTCATTGCTGCCCGCGAGGCCTGGGCCGACTCCGGCATCACCGAATTCGACAAGGACCGCCTGGCTGTTGCCTTCGCGACCGGCATCGGCGGGGTCTGGACCCTGCTGGACGCCTGGGACACGCTGAAGGAAAAGGGCCCCCGCCGGGTCCTCCCCATGACCGTTCCCATGCTGATGCCCAACGGTGTTGCGGCGGCTGTCAGCCTGGACCTGGGAGCCCGTGCAGGCGCCCACACGCCCGTATCTGCCTGCGCCTCCGGCACTGAGGCCCTGCACCTGGGCCTGGACCTGATCCGCTCGGGCAAAGCGGACGTGGTGATGTGCGGCGGTGCGGAAGCCGCCATCCACCCCATGCCCCTCGCGGCCTTCGCCTCCATGCAGGCCCTCTCGCGCAGGAACGATGAACCGGAGCGCGCATCCCGGCCCTACGACCTTGGCCGTGACGGCTTCGTGATGGGCGAAGGCGCAGGCGCGCTGGTGCTTGAGGCCGAAGAGCACGCCCTGGCACGCGGAGCCCGAATCTACGGTGAACTCGCCGGAACGTCCGTTACCGCCGACGCCTACCACATCACCGCACCGGACCCCGAGGGCCTCGGTGCAACCCGCGCACTCAAGGCAGCCATGTTCGACGGGCGGATCCAGGCTGAAGACGTGGTCCATGTGAACGCCCATGCCACGTCCACCCCCGTTGGCGACAAGCCGGAATACACGGCCCTCCGCGCCGCCCTCGGTTCGCACATCGACAACGTGGCGGTTTCGGCCACCAAGTCGCAGATGGGCCACCTCCTGGGTGCGTCCGGTGCCGTCGAGGCCGTCCTCACCGTGCTCGCCGTTTACGAACGCAAAGCGCCAGTCACAATCAACCTCGAAAACCAGGATCCGGAAATTCCGCTGGACGTTGTCACGTCTGCCCGCGACCTGCCGGCAGGCAACATCGTGGCACTGAGCAACTCCTTCGGTTTCGGCGGCCACAACGCCGTCGTCGCTGTCCGCAGCGTCTGACACCGGCCCCGGGC
>NZ_JARHXQ010000307.1:0-26185 GCF_029222765.1 Arthrobacter sp. Cr_A7
GTGCCTTTCGAGATAGTGATGTGGTGCGCCACGGGGTGACACACCACATCAACGGGGGTCAGCGGTAGGAGAAGCTCATCAGCACCGACTTCAGGGCCCGGCCCTCATCACTCCAGTACCAGGTTTGCGCTGCGTCATCACCTTCAAACCGCGGTTCAGTAAACAGCACGTCCGCAGTCAAAATACGGTCGCCGATCCTTACAAGACCGTATTGCACCTGCCCGTCCGGCGAGACTGGCGATCCCGGTGTCAGCCCCATCCGGTAACGAGTAACGCCATCAGCTCGATCAATGAAGAATGAAGAACTGGGCGTGGGAACAGAAGCGCCGATCAGTCCGGGTACCGGATCAGTCTCAATGATGTTCCTGGAGACATTGCCGGCCGTAGCATCGCCAACCTGGCTGTAGTAGATGTTGATCTGCTCCTCGCCGCTGGCATCCAGGACGGTCGCCGTCTCCACTGCGGGGGAGGCCGAAACCTGCTCATGCTCCACGCTCCAGCCCTCCGGGTGGGTGAAGGACAGGCGGCCGTCTGCGAAGGTGAAGGTCACCGGCCCCTTGGGAACGGGGGAAGAGGTAGCAGCGGGAACGATGGTTGGAGCCGGACTCTGCGTAGCCCTCTGCGTAGCCGGCTGGGTGGCAGGCGCCGTGGAGGGAGCCCCGCCCCCGGCAGGGGTGCCTGTCGCGCAGCCTGCGAGGGAAAGAGCGGCAGCGGCGGTGGCTGCGAGGAAGAAGTTTGCGCGGTGGGCTGGGCGCATCGGAGTGCCTTTCAAGAGAGCGCCTTTGGTCTCTTTGGGGTTGGTGCGGGACCCAGCGTTCCGCAGCGCCCAGGGGGATCATTCAGGCGGGGTGATGTGATGGACCAAGAGTGGCACAGCAAAATCACCACACACCAGAGCAATCACAATAAATCCATCAATTTGTTATATACAGTAACGCGGAGGCCCATCCGGCCCGATCTTGGCGTTTGAGCGGGCAGGGAGTGACCCCGCGTTGCTTTCAGATGGCGTGTCAGCGCAGCACGATGTCCACTGGGTTAGCCTCCGACCGCCACGCTCCCTCTTCGCCCGGGCGCGGCCGGATCACGGGAGCGGTGAGGACGCCGGACCGGTTGGTGCGCCTGTCCCGGAGGATCTCGGTCACGGAACCGAGGTGCCGGGACAGGTCGATCACGTTCTCCGGAGCGGCGAGCAGCAGCTGGAAGCCGAATTCGTGCAACGCCTTGATGCCGGCGCCCGCGAACTCTTCAGAGGCCAGCACAAACGCCTCATCCATCATCACGGTGCCGTACGTGGTGAAGCCCTGTTCGGCAATGCCGAGCTGGTAGCTCAGTGCCGCCGCCATGATGAACGCCGTGAAGCGGTGCCGCTCACCGCCGGACATTGACCCGGTATCGGCATGCATAAAGACCTCGGTCTTCTTGCCGCCACGCGGCCCCGTCACCTCGCGGTGCTCCTTGCACTGGATGAACAGGTGCCCGCGGACGTCCAGCACCTCGGCCCGCCAGCGACGGTCCTCCGGGGCCTGCGAGCCCAACCGCTTAACCAAGGTTTCCAGCGACTTGTAGCGTGCGGTGAGCTCGGCGTCGTCGTCCCGCTCCGGGGCCGCGTTGTCCCTGCCGGCCTCGGTCTTGGCTGGCCTGGAGTGCCTGGCCTTGAGGGCGTTCTGGATCGCGTCCTTGAACTGCTTGGCAGTAGGCGGCAGGGTCTGCTTGATGTCCAGTTCCAGGAAGCTGCCCTCGTGGAAGTTCACCTGGGAGAGGATGCCGTTCAGTGGGAGGATGCGGCTGGTGATGGAGCGCCGTTCCTCATCGAGCAGGTGCAGCAGGGTGCTGAAGGACTCGTGGGTGCGCTGGTTGAAGAACTGCCGGAACTCGGACTCCTGGGCGGGCAGGCCGTCGCTGACGATCGCATGGTAGCGGCTCTCGAAGTCGCTGGCAGCACCGATGGTGGTTCCATGGTCTGCGGAAATGGCGCTGCCCCATTCCCGCACGAAACCCTCGAAAATGCGGGTAAGCCGTTCCGCTGTGGCCTGCCCGCGGGACTCCGCCGCGTGCAGGTCGCCCAGGAGGGCAGTCCGCACCCGGTTGGCCAGGTTGTCCAGCTCGTGCATTTCCGCCACGTCGCCGAACTCGGCGAAGTAGGGGTCCAGAGCCGCGACGGTGGCGTCCGACGGCGGCGCCTGGGCCAGGCGTTCCCGGGCGCCTTCAAGCAACGAATCGGCGGTGGTGAGCTGCCTGTCCAGCGCTTTGTACTCGCTTTGCAGGACCGCGGCGGCCTCGGTGCTGGACTGGTGCTTCTGCCGCACCTCCTCGATGGTTGCTCGCAGGGGTTCCAGGTCCGCCTGCGCGGCCAAGGCGTCCTTTAGCCGCTGCTCAATCCTGGCCAGGTCGTCAGCTGCAACTGCCGCGGACACCTGCTCCCAAGGCCGATGGTCCTCGGCGATCCGCCGCAGGGCGTCAAGCTGCCGGCTCATGCCCTGGTGCGAATCCTCGCGGCTTTGGGCCAATTCGGCTGCCTTGGCAACTTCCTGGCGGAGGTCCTCCACCTGGCCGGCCACGAGTTCCAGCTTGGCGGCGTTGTCGAACCCCAGGACGTAGTCCTGGCGGCTGGTGAAGCGGTCATCCTTCTCCACCGTGTGGCGGTTGCGCTTGACCACGCCGCCCAGGCTCAGGCCCTTGTCCAGCGCGGCCAGTTCGTCCGGATCCTCCACGCACGGGAAGGCGAAGTCGAGGGCGATCCGCTCGCGGATCCATGCACCCGGCTCAGCAGCCGTGCCTGTGGCGAGGATGTCCAGCTTGGTCAGCAGGTCGCCGTCGCGCACGTCCTCCACGGCAAGCGCGCCGCCGGCCAGGGGCTTGGACACGTCCACCGCCCGCAGCGCACCGCGGACGTTGTGGCCGTTCAGGTACCGGGTTACGGCTCCAAAATGCTCGCCGGGAACCAGGAGGGTGGTGGCAAGGCTGCGGAGGGCGCGTTCGGCGGCGGGCCGCCAGCGCTCCTCGCCCTCGGCCAAGTCCATCAGCTCACCCGCGAACGGCATCCGGTCCTCCGGGATGCCGGTGGCGGCAGCAATTGCGGCACGGTTTTCAATGCTCGACGGCGGCAGCAGGGACTTGCGCGTCCTCAGGGACACGAGCTCCTGCTCAGCCGCTGCCAGCTCGCGCTTCTTCGTCGCGTGGGCGTCAAAGGCCTCGAACCGCAGCTCCTGCAGCGCCTGCGAATCGTCCTTCAGTTCGGCGGAACGGGCCGCCGCCTGCTCGTGCGCCTGCTCCCAGCCCTCCGCCGTCCACTCAAGCTGCAACCCGGCGTCGGCCAGGGCCTGCTGCGCCGCCTCCTCCACCTGCCGGCGGAGCTTCAGCCCCACCCGCGCGTTCTCCAGCGACTGCTCGATGGCTGAAATCGCGTTGCCGCCCTGGCTGTTGTAGTCGGTCTCCAGCTCGCGCAGTTCCTTGGCCAGCCCGTCGCGGACGGAACGCTCGGCGCCGAGCTCTTTGGCCTTCGCCTGGGCCAGCTCCTTGAACCGGGCCAGCGTTTTCTGGTGGACCGTGACCGCCAGCCGCTGCCTGTAGGCCTCAAATTCGCCGCCCGCCAGCTCGCGGAGCCGGTTGGCATCCAGGAGCGACTGCGCGTACTCCCGGTTCAGGCCCGGGACGGGAGCAAGCTGGTCCCGCTGCTGCCGGACATCCTCTAGCCGCTGCCGGATGGACATCAGGTTGCTGAATTCCTCCACCACGTCATCCGCGGCGGAGAGGGTGGCCGGGGCGTCCAGGACCTGGTCGCGGAAGAAGGTGTTGACGCTGCCGCCCAGGCCCTTGCCCGCCTGGATCACGCGCAGGAGCGGAAGCGCCTGGTCCGAGTTGATGCCCAGCAGGCGGCGGAACCGCTCGGCGAAGGCCTTGTGGACGTCGAAAACCTGGGCGTGCGGGAACACCGTTTCCAGCGCAGCCTTCGTGAACCTCTTGTCCGCGATGCCCTCGACCGCTTCCAGGTCCAGGGGCACGGCGTCGATCAGGTAGAATCGGCCAACGCTCGACTCCGTACCGTTTTTCGGCAGGTCGAACAGGGCCGAAACCGTCACCTTGGTGCCGGCGGCGTTGTCGAACGTCAGGGCGACGGCGGACCAGGTGGCACCCGGCCGCTGGAAGGCACTCGCCGACCCCTCGCCTACGGCCTTGTCACCCACCTTGCCACGCATGTACGTGAACGTGGTCCGCTTGTCCTCCACAGCCCCGCCCGACCGCTGCGCAGCAGCCTCGTTGGACCGCGGGCGGGCATCGAAAACCCGCAGCATTGCGTCGAACAACGTGGATTTACCAACGCCCGAGTTACCCGTCAGCAGCGTCCCGTTCCGGTCCACGTGCATTGTGTGCGCCCCGTGGAACGTTCCCCAGTTGACCACCTGCACCAACGCAAGCCGCATCTGGCCGGGGTTCGTAACTTCTCCGATCGGGAGCATGCTCGCGATACTCACTTGGCACCCTCCTCTTCGGTGGTCATGGCTGGGTACGACGACGGTGCTGCGCCTTGAGGTAGCTCACCGTCCGCAGCGGCGTCGTCGTCCACTTCCTGCGGGTCGCTGTCGAGGTCCAGGAGGGGTTCTGTTCCTGACTGGTCGGTGGAGGCTGCAACCAGGGCCTCAATGTGGGCCGGGATGTCGCCGATGTTTTCGAAGGGCAGGGCCAGGGGCAGGGCGTTGGAGATGGTGTAGACGTCATCCAGGCCTGTGGGCAGGAGGAGTTGGCGGGCCAGAAGCTTGGTGATGGCCCGGGTGACCACGTCCGAGTCGCGGAGGGCGTCCTGTTGGCCGGCGGGCTGGTAATGGGTGACCAGGTCCGCGATTTCCTCGCGGGTGATGGTGGGGTCGGTCTGGGCGGTGACGTGCCGGTCCAAGAGCAGGCGCAGCCGGAGGAGCACGATGGTCTCCACGCGGCTCAGTGCGCGCTGCTGCCTGAGGATGCTGGAGCGGGTGCTGCCGCCGATGGCGTCGGGGTCCACGGGGCGCAGGACGGCGATCTTCCGTTCGTGGTCCAGCTGCATGGCAAGGAAGAGCTCGGACAGGCGGCTGCGCAGGATCACCTGGTTGTCCAGCAGCACGGTCCACAGCTTTTCGTCGCGGCCGCCGTCAATGTACGGACCTTTGAGGAGTTTCACCAGCGCCTGCCGCACCTTCATGGACAGCACCCCGGTGTCCCCGGGGAAGAGGGCAGCGCCGTCGATGAAGGTGTCGCGGGGGCGGACCCCTCCGGTGGTTGCGGGGGTCCAGGCGTCCTGGGTTTCGACAGGCTCCACCACCGGAATGTCAGGCTCCACCGCCGGCTCGGCTGCCGCGGTCTCATCCGCCGTCGTCATTTCTTCAGTCATCAGAATCCTTTGCGAGCGTGACCATGGGCAGGTAGGCCCTGCGTGTGGTGCCGTCTATCTGTTCGAAGTCCAGGCCGTCCCAGGCGCCGCGGTTGAAGTCCGCCCCGGCGTGCAGGGCCTGCGAGAGGAGGGCGCGGATGGTGTTGATGTGCTGCTCCTCGGGCGGAAGCTGCTGCCACGCGTCCGCGAGCGTCGCGGCTCCGGCCATGGCGGAGCGGATGACCTCGGGTTTGGCCTTGCCGGTCCTCGGCGAGCGCACCCGGTCGGAGTCGCTGAAGGCGATGGGATCCGCGAGCTTTGGCGGGGCGGCGAACTCGTCGGGGTCGAAGAGCTTCACCATTGACAGGGACTCGAAGCCGGCGTTGTAGAGGACCGGGCCGGGCACCAGGCCGGGCCGGTCGCGCTCGTACGGGAGGGAGCGGATAGCCTGCTCCGCTTCGCGCAGGACCTGGCGGAGCCGGACGGACTGGCGGAAGTCGTCGCTTTGGACGTAGGTGTTGAGGCTTTCGCTGAGTTTGCCGTAGATACGCTGGATCTGGCTGTGCTGCTGGCGCAGTTCAGCCACCAGGTTCTTCAGGGTTTCACGGTCCTCGGGGCTCAGGTCGTCCGCGAACTGCCGGCTGAGGACCTCCCCGATGGCGGACCGGAACCTCAGTTGCTGCTGCGGGTCCTCCAGGAAGGCCGTGAAGGATCGGAAGGTCCTGCCTTCTGGGCTTTGCCGGAGCCGCTTGTCCGCCTCCAGCACCTGGGCCATGGTGGCGCCCTTGCTGAGCGATTCCTCGATGATCTGGTTGCGGAGTTCTCCCACCAGTTCCTCGATCCGGTCACGCATCTTCTTGTAGTCGGCGGGGAGGCTGGCGGCAAGATCGAGGATGTTTCCTGCGGCTTCCACCGCTTCGTCGTCGTCCAGCAAACCGTCGAACTCGCCGCTGGCGATGTCCTGGATCAGCTGCTGGCGCTCTTCGATCTCCTCTTCGAGGGACTCAAGGCGTGCGCTTTGGTCCGGGTTGGTCTCGTTGGCGAGCTTTTCCACGTCCCCCAGCAGTGTGCCCAGCCGCGACCCGTTCAATGTGGAGCGTTCGCTGGAAAGGCTGTCCAAAAAGGCGAGCACGCGGGCGGCGGGTTCAGTGACTTCGTAGACAATCTGGCCGGACTGGTTCCGGCGGGTCAAGAACTGCCGGCGCGTCCATTCATCACCGAAGGACTTCCCGTTGGCTCCGCCGCCCAGCCCCGGATCCTGCCGCCGCAGTTCCTCAAGGAAGGAGTCGACGTCGGCGTGGAACTCCTCGAGCGGCAGTTGCGGACGGGTGCGGGTAAAGGAAGCCTGCAGCACCGCGATCACCCAGGGGGCCGAACGCGTCAGCGCCCAGGCAGGTCCCTTGGTGAGGAGTTCGAGGTCCCGAAGCCGGGCGCTGATGGCGTCAGCGGATGACCTGGCGGAGCGGGGCACACACTCTCCTTGGGCTGTTTTGCGGGGCGGGGGCGGGGGCAGGAACGGAAAACTGCCAACTACAAGGTTAACGCAGGCGCCGCGACCACTCCGTGACCTACTTCGCCGTTGTGTTTCGATCCCATATCAACAGCTGCCTTAGGCTGCCGCGGCTCTGGCTGGCCACGCGAGCGTACCCCTACGCTTCTGCTACTGATCTTCACCAAAAGCAACGTGGCAGCAGGGGGACTCATGCAGTTCGATCTAAGCGCAGTGGAAACCAGCACTCTGGTCTTTATTGGAACGCTGGTGTTCGCCTTCATCCTGGCAGCATTCGTGGTGGTGGCAGGGCTGATTGCCCTGGTGCTGCTCGGCGCGGGAAAGCTGACCTGGATGGTGGTGGTCAATACGCTTATGGGCGTCGTCCACGGCATCAACGCAGGATGGGACCGGCTGGTGCACAGCGCCTCCGCCGCCGAAGCTGGCGGGGACTTCCAGGCCCAGGCCTCCCCTAGCACCGGAACTTACCCGCGGGTAATATTGAGAGACAGCTAAAGGGTTCTCCAACCCGGCGGATCCATGGCTACACCGGCCGATCCGGCCAAGGAGATGACCCATGACCTCCGCAACTGACTCCCCCTCCACCCAAGCTCCCGGAACCGACGCGCC
The DNA here is from genome assembly GCF_029222765.1 of Arthrobacter sp. Cr_A7. Lineage (NCBI taxonomy): Bacteria > Bacillati > Actinomycetota > Actinomycetes > Micrococcales > Micrococcaceae > Arthrobacter > Arthrobacter sp. Cr_A7. Next base: position 7,461 of record NZ_JARHXQ010000307.1, read on the forward strand.
GGCCGCAGAGGTTCCCGTCGCGTCAAGCAGTCTCGGGTCCGACGCCACCGCCGAAGATGCCCGCGCGCTTGCCGAGGCCTCGCGCGAGACCGGCTGGGACAGGCCCAGTTTTGCCAAGGGCCTTTACCTGGGCAGCTTCGACCTCAGCCTCATTCATCCCTGGCCTGCTGCCAGGGATGAAGACGTGGAACGCGGCGAAGCGTTCATGGCCCGCCTGGCCGAATACGCCCGGACCCTGTCGGGAAGGGTCATTGAGCGGGACGCCAAGATCCCGGACGAATACCTTCGGGGCCTCGCCGAACTGGGCGTCTTCGGCATGAAGATCCCGCGCGAATACGGCGGCCTGGGGCTCTCACTGGTGTACTACGGCCGCGCCCTGGCGCTGCTGGGCAGCGTCCATCCCAGCCTTGGCGCCCTGCTCTCTGCGCACCAGTCCATCGGCGTGCCGGAACCCGTGAAGGTGTTCGGGACCCCCGAACAAAAGCGCGAGTACCTGCCACGGTGCGCAGCCGGGGCCGTCACCGCCTACCTGCTGACGGAACCGGACGTGGGCAGCGATCCCGCCCGCATGGGCAGCACGGCAGTTCCCACCGAGGACGGCCAGGCCTACATCCTTGACGGCGTAAAGCTCTGGACCACCAACGGCGTCATCGCAGAGCTGGTGGTGGTGATGGCAGTGGTTCCCGCGCACACCGACGCTGACGGAACCGAGCACAAAGGCGGCATCAGCGCCTTTGTGGTGGAAATGGATTCCCCCGGCATCACCGTGGAGAACCGCAATACCTTCATGGGCCTGCGCGGCATCGAAAACGGCGTCACGCGGTTCCACCAGGTACGGGTGCCCGCGGCGAACCGGCTGGGACGCGAAGGCCAGGGCCTGAAAATCGCCCTCACCACGCTGAACACCGGCCGGCTTTCCATCCCGGCGCTGTGCGTGGCTTCCGGCCGCTGGAGCCTGAAGATCGCCCGCGAGTGGTCCAATGCGCGCATCCAGTGGGGGCAGTCCGTCGGCAAGCACGAGGCAGTCAGCAAGAAGATCGCCTTCATCGCCGCCTCCGCCTTTGCCCTGGACGCAGTCTTCGAACTCTCCGCCGAACTTGCTGACGCCGGGCAGAAGGACGTACGGATCGAGGCGGCACTGGCCAAGCTGTGGTCCACGGAGACCAGCTGCCGGATCGCCGACGAGCTGGTGCAGATCCGCGGCGGCCGCGGTTTCGAGACGGCCGAGTCCCTGGAAGCCCGCGGCGAGCGCGCCGTTCCGGCTGAACAGCAGCTGCGGGATCTTCGCATCAACCGGATTTTCGAAGGTTCGTCGGAGATCATGAAGCTCCTCATTGCCCGCGAAGCCGTGGACGCCCACCTCGCCGCCGCCGGCGACCTCGCGTCGGTCACGGCAAGCTTGCAGGACAAGGCGAAGGCAGCCGTCGGGGCCTCGGGTTTTTACGCCAAGTGGCTGCCCAAACTGGTGGCCGGGGCCGGAATGGACCCCCGCTCCTACAGCGAATTCGGGCGGCTGGCCAAGCAGCTGCGGTTCGTCGAAAGGTCCTCGCGCAGGCTGGCCCGCCAGACTTTCTATGGCATGGGGCGCTGGCAGGCCAACCTGGCGTACAAGCAGGCATTCCTGGGCCGGGTGGTGGACATCGGTGCCGAGTTGTTTGCCATGGCCGCGTGCTGTTCCCGCGCCGAGATGCTCCTTCACACCGCGCCGGAGCGGGCGGCGAGCGCCTACGAGCTGGCCGAGGCATTCTGCGAGCAGGCGCGGGTGCGCGTGGACGAGTACTTCGACCAACTCTGGCGGAACACGGACGACGGCGACCGCGGGCTGACGCGCAAAGTCCTCGCCGGCGATTACACCTGGCTGGAGGAAGGCATCCTGGACCAGTCCGAAGGGACCGGCCCGTGGATCGCCGACGCTTCCCCCGGCCCCTCAAAAAAGGACAATCTGCACCGCAATTACCGGTAAAACCGCAGGTCACAAAATAGTAAGCACGCTTGCTATCCTTGTAACTGGGTGGTTGAGTTGAGCCATGAGCAGCTCAACCGACCCAGAGAACCTGCCCCCGCGGCGAGCCCGGGAGGATGACAACCGGAGCGGAAGCTACCGTGCCGTAGATTCGGACAGCCAAAGCACCCGCTCCTATGAGCAGGTGCCGGCAGCAGATGCGGAACCGGCCTCCACCTATACGGAGCGGTCCGCGCCGTACGCCGAGCGGGACTACGCTCCTGCAGCGACTGCCCCGGCGCCCGTTGTTGACCCCGGCCTGACCGACCGGCAAACCGCCGTCGCGCGGGAAAAGGAGCAGTTCGGCGGCATCAAGGTGGGCTCGGCCTTCTTTGGCTGGCTGACGGCCACCGGTATGGCGGTCCTGCTGACAGCCCTGGTGGCTGCGGCCGGGACCGCAGTGGGCCTGGCGAGCAACACGGACGTCAACGAAGCCGTGAACCAGGCCGCCCAGAACCAGGGCACGGTAGGCCTGGTGGGCATCATCATCCTGCTCGTGATCCTCTTCCTCTCCTACTACTGCGGCGGTTACGTTGCAGGGCGCATGGCGCGCTTCAACGGCGCCAAGCAGGGCCTGATGGTGTGGATCTGGGCGTTGATCGCCGCCATCGTCATCGCCGTCCTCGGAATGGTGGCAGGCCAGCAGTTCAATGTGCTGGCCAACCTGAACAGCTTCCCCCGCATCCCCATCAACGAGGGGCAGCTGACCACCACCAGCATCATCGCCGCCGTCGTGGTGGCGGCTGTCGCCCTGGTGGGTGCCGTGCTTGGCGGGCTCGCGGGGATGAGGTTCCACCGCAAAGTGGACCGGGCCGGGTTCACGCCGAACGACGGTTACAACGACGAGTAACCCGGTGGGCGAGCCATGGCGTCTTCAGTCCTGTCCCGCTCGTCAGGCGAGGACTTCTCCGTCCAGGTAGTACCAGCGGCCGTTTTCCCTCGCGAACCTGCTCACCTCGTGCAGGACGCCGCGCCCGTTCCCGTCCCGGTAGTGGGCCTTGAACTCGACGGTTCCCTCGGTATCGAACGGACCGCCGCGGCTGGCGGAAAGAACATCCAGGCGCCGCCACTCCATGGCCGGGTCCAGCCGAAGCTCGGCCGGCGCGGTTTCCGGATGCCAGGTGCGCAGCAGATAGCCGGCGTCGAGCAGGAAAAATGCGCTGTAGCGGGACCGCATGAGCTGTTCGGCAGTGGCGGCCTCCGCTGCACCGGAATGGAACCGCCCGCAGCACTGTCCATATTGCTCTCCGGACAGGCACATGCAGCGTTCCTGTCCCCGATTTTCAGCCATATCCCGATGTTGTCATATCCGGTAACAGCTTCGATACAACCTCGGACCCGCCGCTGCGCGCTGCGGCATGCTCCGGCAAAAATCCGTATGGTGGAGAAGGACTGCTGCCCTGGCGGAGAGGAGAGATGACGTGGACAATCCGGATACGCTCATCCTCAACCTGACCTTCCTGGGCACGGTGGGCGTCGCATTCCTGATGTTTTTTGTCCTCTTCCTGCTGGGGGTCATCACCCTGGTGCTTGCCGGCGTCGGCCGCCTGGCCGCGGCCGTTCTGATGGGCCTGTTCGGCAGGCGCGTCCGTAAGGACTCCATCCCGCTCGTCCAGCTGTACGGAACGCGGCTCGCGGACCAAAAGGACGCGTCCGACGACGGTGCTGCCGCCGCACCCCCGTCCGGCCCGGCACGGGCAGGGCTGCTATCAAGGACCTTCGGCAGGACTGCCGCAGGGAAGCCGCGCGACTGGCGCGCCGCCCTGAAGCCGGCACACCTGAAGTCGGCGCTGCGCACCGCCGTCGTCCATCATCCCGCCCTGACGGCCGCGCGCCGCGAACCACCGGTCCTGGCTGAGGACTGGGCCTCGGCCGTTGCCGAGGCGGATTCCCGGGCCATGGCCAGGGCGCGCGCAGCGGCGCCGGAGATCAAACTGTCGGTGCGGGACCTGCCGGATCCACAGGTCCCGGCCGAGAAAGTGGTGGAGGTGGCCCCGCTCGTGGAGTCGTCCCTGCATAACCACCGCCCTCTCCGGGAGGTTCCGCGCTCCTTCAAGAAACCCCAGCACCCCGAGCCGCTGGCACCGCTGGACACCGGATCGCTCGTGTCGCTCACCGGCCCGCAGGTGCTGAAAGGTTCGGCGCCCGCCCAGAAAAGGTCAGCCCCCGCGGGTACTCCCGAGAAGGGCAAACAGCCCTTACCCTGAGCAACCATCTGGGCTAGCGTGAAACCCATGGAATTCAGATACCTCGGAAACAGCGGTTTCAAAGTCTCGGAAATCACGTTCGGCAACTGGCTCACCCACGGCTCGCAGGTGGAAAACGACGTCGCCACCCAGTGTGTCCGGGCAGCCCTCGACGCAGGAATCAGCACCTTTGATACGGCAGACGTTTACGCCAACACCGCAGCGGAAACAGTCCTCGGCGAAGCGTTGAAAAGCGAGCGCCGCGAATCCCTGGAAATCTTCACCAAGGTCTACGGGCCAACCGGCCCCAAGGGCAAGAACGATCTTGGCCTCTCCCGCAAGCACATCATGGAGTCCATCAACGGCTCACTGCGCCGGCTGCAGACCGACTACGTGGACCTCTACCAGGCCCACCGCTACGACTACGAGACGCCGCTCGAAGAGACCATGCAGGCTTTCGCGGACATCGTCCGGCAGGGCAAGGCGCTCTACATCGGTGTCAGCGAGTGGACCGCCAAGCAGCTCCGGGACGGCCACGCACTGTCCAGGGAGCTGGGCTTCCAGCTCATCTCCAACCAGCCCCAGTACTCCATGCTGTGGCGGGTCATCGAAGCCGAGGTAGTGCCGGCGTCGGAGGAACTGGGTGTGTCCCAGATCGTCTGGTCGCCCATGGCCCAAGGCGTCCTCAGCGGCAAGTACCTTCCCGGCCAGCCCGCCCCGGAGGGCAGCCGGGCCACGGACGAGAAGGGCGGGGCCAGGATGATCGAGCGCTGGATGCGCGACGACGTCCTGTCAGGAGTGCAGGAACTCAAGCCCATCGCTGAGGAAGCCGGCCTCTCCATGCCGCAGTTGGCGGTGGCCTGGGTGCTGCAGAACCCCAACGTGGCCTCGGCCATCGTGGGTGCGTCACGGCCGGAGCAGATCGCGGACAGCGTGGCGGCCGCCGGCGTGAAGCTGGAGCCCGAGGTCCTGAAAAAGATTGACGATGCCATCGGGTCGCTGGCCGAGCGTGACCCGGCGCAGACCAAGTCGCCGGCCAAGCGGGAAGCGTAGGCCCATGGCGTCCGCTTCGGATCTGCCCGGCCTCGCCGTTACCGGCTCCACCGGCGGACTGGGCGGGATGGTGGCCCGGCAGCTTGCCGCGGCCGGTACAGCCCAGCGCCTGCTGGTGCGGGACGCCGGCCGCGCCCCGCAACTGGAGAACGCAACACCCGGGGTGTGCTCATACTCGGATTCCGACGCAGCGCGCCGGGTCCTGGACGGCGCCAAGGTGCTGTTCATGGTGTCCGCCGCGGAGACCGAGGACCGGGTGCAGCAGCATGCCGCCTTCGTGGACGCAGCCGCCGCAGCAGGGGTGGAGCACGTCGTCTACACCTCGCTGTACGGGGCGGCACCGGATGCCACTTTCACGCTGGCCCGCGACCACTACGCCACGGAGGAGCACATCCGGACGTCAGGCATGAAGTACACGTTCCTGCGGGACAACTTCTACCTCGACTTCCTCCCGCGCCTGGCCGGGAAGGACGGCGTGATACGCGGCCCTGCCGGCGAGGGCGCCTTTGCCGGCGTTGCCCGGGAAGACATTGCGCGCTGCGCCCTGGCCGTCCTGCGCGATCCCGCCATCCACCAGGGCAAGACGTACAACCTCACCGGCCCCGAGGAACTGACCCTGGCCCGGGCCGCCGAAGTTATCACGGAAGGGACCGGGCGGACCGTCAGCTTCCAGCCGGAAACGGTGGACGAGGCTTATGCATCGCGGGCACCGTACGGCGTACCGCAGTGGCAACTGGACGCCTGGGTTAGCACTTACACAGCCATGGCGGCAGGGGAAATGGCCGGCGTCTCCCCGGATGTCCACGGGCTCACTGGCCAGGACCCCATCAGCCTGGCGGAGTTCCTGACCCGTCCGGTGCTGTAGCTGGCGCCACCGCCGGGGAAGCCTCAGGAAGGCGTTGACGGGCCGGCGGGGGCGGGCGTAAACCTGTGGCAAGGCATCATCGAGCCCCAGCAGCGTCCCGCCGAGCAGAATCGCACCCGCCATGAAGCAGATCCACGACAACCTGCAGTCCGCATCTCCAACCGAAATTCGTGGGGAACCGGCCGCGCTTCCGGCCGGTCCCACCACTGGTCCCCTGACACCGGAGGAGCTGCAGCTTTCCGCGCGGAACCACTCCATGCCGCTGGAGGCGCTGCGCCGGGACGTCACTCCCCCGGGACTGCACTACGTCCTCACCCACTTCGACATTCCCGATATCGATCCCGCCTCCTGGCACCTCCGGATCAGCGGGGCGGTGGAGCGGGCCCTGGAACTGAGCATGGCCGCGCTCCGCAAGGACCCCGCCATCACCGTGCCTGTCACCCTCGAATGCGCCGGCAACGGCCGGTCCCTCCTCACGCCCCGGCCGATGAGCCAGCCCTGGGTTATGGAAGGAGTGGGCACCGCGCACTGGACCGGCGTTCCCCTCGCCTACCTCCTGGGCAAGGCGGGAGTGCTGGAGAACGCTGTGGAGGTGGTCTTCACCGGGGCCGATGCCGGGGTCCAGGGCGGCGTCCCCCACCATTACGCGCGGAGCCTGCCGATCCGCGAAGCGCTGCGCGCCGACGTCGTTCTTGCCTACAAAATGAACGGCACCGAACTGCCGCCCCAGCACGGCTATCCGCTGCGCCTGGTGGTCCCCGGCTGGTACGGCATGGCCAGTGTGAAGTGGCTGCAGTCCATCGAGGTGGTCACGGCCCCGTTTGCCGGCTACCAGCAGCGGGTCGCCTACCGCTTCCAGGACTCCGCGGACGACGCCGGCACACCGGTTTCGCGGATCAGGGTGCGGTCGCTGATGGTCCCGCCGGGCGTCCCGGACTTCTTCACGCGGAAGCGGATTCTGGCACCGGGACCGGTGCTGCTGCAGGGCAGGGCATGGTCCGGCGAGGGTGCGGTGACGCGCGTCGAAGTGGGCATCGACGGCACATGGCTGCCCGCCCAGCTGGACAAGCCGGCCGGCGGATTCGCGTGGCGCAAGTGGACGCTGCCGTGGGTGGCGGATCCGGGCGTGCATGAGCTCTCCTGCAGGGCGACGGATGCCACCGGCGCCACCCAGCCGCTGGAACAGAACTGGAATTACCAGGGGCTGGGCAACAACATGGTGCAGCGCGTCAGCGTGACGGTTGAATGAGCGTGCGCTGAATATCAAAAGGTGCCGGGCTATACTCGGTGCCAGCCATGACCAGCCTTCCTTCCTCCCCCGCCAGCGTCCGTATTGATGCGTGGCTGTGGGCCATCCGCGCCTACAAGACCCGCTCCGCCGCGACGGCGGCCTGCCGTGCGGGGCATGTCCGGCTGAACGGCAGCCCGTCCAAGGCGTCTGCCACCTTGGTGACCGGCGATACCGTGACCGTTCGGATGCCGGGCTACGAGCGGATCCTTGAAGTGCGCCGGTTGATCGCCAAGCGTGTTGGCGCGGAAGCGGCCTCGCACTGTTTCACGGACCACACCCCGCCGCGGCCCATCGCGCCGGCGCTCGGCCTGCCGCAGCGGGACAGGGGTACCGGCCGGCCCACGAAGAAGGATCGCCGCGAGATGGAACGGCTCCGCGGCCCTGCATGACGGACCTGGTCCTCGCGTCCGTGCGCCAACCCGGTTCGGATACGGTTGCCGACATTCACCTTCGGGACGGTGTGGTCGCCGCGATTGGTGCAGACCCACCGCTGGGCCTGCCCCGCAATGTTCCAATGGTGGACTGCGGTGGACGGTACGTCATTCCCGGACTTTGGGACGAGCACGTCCACTTCACGCAATGGGCCATGCACGCCAACAGGCTTGACCTCTCCAAGGCGACGTCGGCAGGCGAGGCTGCTGCCGCCGTCGGCCGCTGTCTTGTGGCAGAAAAGCCCGGCGGGGCGGCGGTCACAGTAGGGGTGGGATTCCGCGATGCCCTGTGGCCGGACGCCCCTGCGCTGGACATGCTTGACGCCGCCACCGGCGAACGGCCCGTTGCCCTCATCAGCCACGACCTGCACTGCGTGTGGGTGAACTCGGCTGCCGCCAGGCTGTATGCGCTCGAAGTGGACGCCTCCGGGCTGCTGCGCGAGGAACCCGCGTTTCTGCTGACGCGGGAGCTGGGCCGGCTGCCCGATTCCGTGGTGGACGAGTGGGTCAGCAAGGCCGGGCATGCTGCCGCCGCCAGGGGCGTGGTGGGCGTGGTCGATTTTGAAATGACGTGGAACCGGGACCCGTGGCTGCGCCGGATTTCTGCGGGCTTCGATTCCCTGCGGGTTGAGGCCGGGGTCTATCCGGCGGATCTTGAGCGGGCCGTTGCAGCGGGCATGAAGACGGGCAAGGAGCTGGACGGTGGCCACGGGCTGCTCCATGCCGGGCCGCTCAAGGTGCTGATCGACGGTTCGCTCAACACGCGGACTGCCTTCTGCGTGGACCCTTACCCCTTCGGTGGGCACGGGTTACTGACGGTGGGCGAGCCGGAGTTGCAGGCTTTGTTGGAGCGGGCGCGGGACACCGGGTTCGTTCCGGCCGTCCATGCAATCGGCGATGCCGCCAACCGGGTGGCTCTCGACGCCTTTGAGCGGGCCGGCGTGAGCGGCCGGATCGAGCATGCCCAGTTCATCCGCCGGGAGGACTTCCCGCGGTTCGGAGCCTTGGGCGTGGTGGCGAGTGTCCAGCCCCTTCACGCGTTGGATGACCGGGACGCCGCGGAGTCCAACTGGCCTGGCCGGACTGACCGGGCGTTTCCGCTGGGTTCGCTGCTGGATGCCGGCGCTTCGCTGGTTCTTGGCTCCGACGCTCCGGTGGCTCAGCTTGATCCGTGGGCCGCCATGTCGGCCGCCACCACGCGCTCGGCCTTCGACGGCCGGGAACCCTGGCAGCCACAGGAGGCCGTAACGCGGGAGCAGGCGCTACTTGCCTCCACGCGCGGCCGCGGCGTGGTCCGGATGGGCGACCCGGCTGACCTGGTGCTGCTCGACGCCGACCCGCTGTCGGTTGCGGACCCTGACCTCGCGTCGATGCCTGTGGCCGCCACATTGCTTGGCGGGCGTTTTACGTACGACGGCGGCCTGGCTGGTTTCTGAGTCGCCGCACCCTTCGTTGTTGTCAGGTTCGTCCGCGCGTCAGCTTCCGGCTTTGGTCCGCGCCTGGACCAGGTTGGCGAACGGTAGTTTCCCGAATTCCTCGACAAAGGCTGCGTGGTAAGCCGCTTCTGCGGTACTGAGTGGCCCTGCAGGCAGTTCCTTCCACGCAATCAGGAGGCTGCCCGCGTCTGCAAGCTGCCAGATCAGTCGGCCGTCCCAGTGCCCCGGCGGCTTTCCCTGGCCGAAGTCCACAAATTCCTGGATCTGGCGGCGGAGGCCGCGGTTGCCTTTGCTGCCCGGGCCCGCCTTGCCGATGTAGAGGACGGCTGCGTCATCTACCCATTCCGCCGTGATTGTTGACTCCGGCAGGGTCGGGTCCTTTTTCTTGAAGACGCCGGCGGTGCTCTTCTTGAGGTAGCGCGGCTGAAAGTTTTCCGGGCGTAGGACGGCGAACAGTCCGGTGGTTTGCGGAATCCTCATGATCTCGAGGTCCTGGATGGGCCGGAACCCTGCGAAGCCCTCGGCTTTCAGGCCCTTCCTGGTGAATTGCATAGTCCCATTGAACAGGATCCCTTCCGGGTGTCTGGGCCACGTTATCCACATAGGAACTTTGGCTCCCGGCAATTGTCACACCCTGCTGGAAGACTTTGTTTATGGAAGCGGTTGGGGCTTTGGCAGGGGTAAGCGGGGCGGGGATTCTTGGTGTGCCGCCGGTTGCAGCTGCGCTGGACACTCAGGCTGCTAGGCGGTCGATCACTGGAGTCCGGGAGGCTCTGGCGGCTGTCACGTCGATTGCCGCTGTCCGGGAGGCTCTGGCGGCTGTCACGTCGATTGCCGCTGTCCGGGAGGCCCTGGATGCGGTGCGGGTTTGTGCTGATGGTGCGGGCATGATTGATCAGCTGCGGGAGCTGGAGGATTTGAAGTCAGCTGCGGCTGCAAAGCAGGCCGATATTGCTGTTGCCTTTGACTTGTTCCAGCGCCGGGTCCAGGCCGCGGCCGGGGTTCCTGCCGATGAACTCAGTGCCGGCGTGGGTGCCCAAATTGCGCTGGGGCGGCGCGAGTCGCCGTCCCGGGGCGGGAGGTTGCTGGGCCTGGGCAAAGCCCTGGTCACTGAAATGCCGCGAACGTTCGCCGCCCTGCGGAACGGGCAGCTGAATGAATGGCGCGCCACGCTGGTCGTGCGGGAAACAGCCTGCCTGTCGGCCGAGGACCGGCAGGCGGTGGACGAAGAGCTCGCCGCGGACACCGGCACCCTTGACGGGTTCGGGGACCGCGCCATTGTTTCCGCTGTCCGTGCCGCGGCGTACCGGCGGGACCCGAAGTCCGTGGCGCGGCGGGCCAGCCGTGCCGTGACCGAACGCAATGTGAGTCTTCGCCCGGCCCCGGACACCATGACCTATCTGACAGCACTCCTTCCGGTCGCCCAAGGCGTCGCGGCCTACGCGTCCCTCACCCGGGACGCTGATGCCGCTCGGTCCCGCGGTGATGAACGGTCCCGCGGCCAGGTTATGGCCGACTCCCTGGTCGAACGCGTCACCGGGACCCCCGGCGGGATCACCGGGATCGACATCCAGCTCGTCATGACCGACCGCACCCTCTTCCAGGGCGACAGCGAACCCGCCCGACTCACCGGCTACGGCACCGTCCCCGCACACTGGGCACGCGAGACAATCCTGAACAGGACAACCGGCACCAGTGCAGTGGGGATGGCCGCCCCGGACGCTAGTGCTGGTTCTGGTTCCGGTTCCGGTTCCGGTTCCGGTTCCGGTTCCGGTTCTGGTTCTGGTTCTGGTTCCGGTTCTGGTTCTGGCTCTGGTTCTGGCACTGCTGTTGGTGTTGGCTATGGTGCTATTGCTGGCACTTCTGATCAGCATGAATTGTCCGTCTGGCTCCGCCGGCTCTACACGGCCCCCGGCACCGGCGAGCTGGTCGCGATGGACTCAAAAGCCAGGTTCTTCCCGCCCGGGCTCCGCCGCTTCCTCCAAGTCCGGGACGACACCTGCCGGACCCCGTACTGCGACGCGCCCATCCGGCATGACGACCACATCATCCCCTGGCACAACGACGGACCAACCAGCATGAGCAACGGCCAAGGGCTCTGCGAAGCCTGCAACCACACCAAGGAAAACCCCGGCTGGACCGCCAAACCCATCCCCGGAACCCGCCACACCGTCGCAACCCGAACCCCAACAGGCCACACCTACCACTCCACCGCGCCAGCACTGCCCGGGAGCTCAGGGGATTTGACCCCTCTGCCCGAGGCTCCTCACCGTCAGGCGACGCTGCCCCCAGCGTCGCTCAACCGAAAAGCGGTGCCCGGCAGGCAGGTGACAGCTGGAACTGAGCCAGCCATCGGTTGTCGTACCGTTCACAATCCGCTTCCGGAACCGGTTCGGCGCCAGGAAGCGATTAAGCACGCTGTCCACGTGCTGGGCAGGGCGGGGCCAGCGGGTTGGAAGGGGCAGTGGTAGCTTGGGCATCCGGCAGCCAGCAACCGCCACTCGGCTCCCACTTGTGCCGCGACAGAGGTCGCCGCTGAATTTCCCCTGCCCACCCTCATCCGGGGAAGCGTAGAGTGGCCTAAGACGCCTGATTCTGGACGCCTTGCTGCTGAGGGAGAAATCGTGACGATTGATTGGGACGAAAAAAAGGCCCTGCTACAGGAACCGAACATCGCGAAGGTAACCCAGCTTTGCGACGAACTGATGGAAAAGAAGCCGGGCTCCACCGTCCCCTATATCGATCCGGTGCACGACGAGGACGAATGCCGGATAGTCAGCCTGCAAGTCAGCCCGGGAAAGGGCACCGAGTCCGGATTTGTCTCCCACTACAACGACGATGAAGCTGCCCGCCGCGCCACCCAGATCTACGAACTAGCCGAGCTCGATCCGCGCTACGTGATGCCGTGGAACGCCTACCCGTGGGTCCGCGACCCCGGCAGCCCATCAGCGCTGAGCGTGCAGGAAAAGACCGACGGCCTCCGCCCCTTCCGGCAGTTCCTCAAAATCAACTCCCGCGTTTCCGCGATCATCGCCCACGGTACCGACGCCTCCAGCTTCCTCACCCTTTTTGAAAAGACGTACCACTCGTCCTTGAAAAACAGCGGCATCAAGGTCTACAAGGCCACGGCGCTCGGCGGGCGGGCATTCGCCGTCTCCGAAGCCAAACAGGAGGAACTCCTGGCCAAGAACGTGGAGATCTACAAGGACGCCATGCAGCGGGCAGGCATCCAGCACCTCTGACACGCCGTCATGCAGAAAGTGCTTGACTGGCTGCTCGACTCCGACCCGGCCATCCGCTGGCAGGCCCTCCGCGACCTTACCGATGCTTCGGAACATGAAGTCCTGGCCGAGCGGAATCGCGTCGCGACCCAGGGCTGGGGCGCCCGGCTGCTCGCCCTGCAGGGAGCGGACGCCCAATGGGCAGGCGGCACGTACTGGCCGGCCCAGGACGACGACCCCGACAACCAGCCCTGGACCGCCACCACCTACAGCCTCCTGCTACTGCGCGACTTTGGCCTGCTTCCTGACAGCCCGGAGGCCCGCCACGCGGTCTCCCTGGTACGGGAGAACAGCCGTTGGGAGGAAGGCAACCAGCCCTTTTTCGAGGGTGAGGTGGAACCCTGCATCAACGGCATGACTGCCGCACTGGGAGCCTATTTCGGCGAGACCGTGGAAAGCGTGGTTGAGCTCCTCACCAAGGAACAGCTGGCCGACGGCGGCTGGAACTGCGAGGCCGAACGCGGCTCCACGCGTTCCTCATTCCACAGCACGATCTGCGTCCTGGAAGGGCTGCTGGAGTTCGAACTCGCGACCGGCGGGACGCCAGAGTCCCGCGCCGCCCGGAGAACCGCCGAGAAGTACCTCCTGGAGCGCCAGCTGCTGCGGCGGAAATCCACCGGCGAACTGATCAGCAGGGACTGGCTGCTCTTCTCCTATCCCACGCGCTGGTTCTACGACGTCCTCCGAGGCTTGGACTACTTCCGGGCAACTGGGGCCGCGCCGGACCAACGCCTCGTTGAAGCGGTGGAATTAATCCGCTCCAAGCAGCAACCGGACGGCACCTGGCTGCTGGAGAACACCCACCCCGGCAAGGTCCACTTCGCGCTGGAGGATGGAGACGGGCTGCCCAGCCGCTGGAATACGCTGCGAGCACTCCGGGTCCTGCGCTGGTATGACGGGTCCCGACAACAGGACGCGTGAGGCGGACCGCTATCCTTCCAGCAGGCGGCGCCGGTGCTTGAGCTCCTTGACCCACGCCCTGGTGACCATGTCGGGGAAGGGCGAAGCGCCGTCGTCGTTGTCTTTCTGGATGGTGACGGCGGCGAAGGCGGTCCCTGCCTCCAGGTCGGCCACCAGCGGCCCCGACGCTTTCAGCGCTAGCTCAAGCCCCTGGACGGCAGCGCGCTCGGGAAGTCCAAGCTCCGTGGCCCACCCCAGGAAATGGCGGCGCGAGATGCCCGTCCGTTTGCCGTTCATGGTCAGAGCCAGGGTCTTGTCGCCGTAAACGACCGTGGAGGGAATGTCGTACACCGGTGCGATGGCCCATTCACCGGAAGGATGCCGGACCATGGACACATTCTTGGCGTGCAGATCCCCGTTGCCGGTCAGCCAGGCAAACGCCCCCTGGATGGCGAGGTTCCGAAGCGCCGGAAGGGGCGCGGGGCAGTGGTCCGCCAGCGCGTGGCAGACCTGCCCGTAGCCAACGTTGTACTTGTCGGCCGGATAGAGCTTGAGCACCTGCGCGCCGTCCTCCACCGCGAGGCGCAACACGTCGTCAGGGCCGCCACTGGCGACGGGCACACGGTCGAAGCGTTCCACCAGCAGCCCCGGCCTGCCGGCAACATCCCTGATCAGCTGGACCCGGCTCAGCGGGATCCGGAGCTTGGCGGCGTAGCGGAACATCACCAGTTCGTTCTCCACCACGTGCGGGAACTCGGGCGCGTTGAGCTTCAGGATGAATCTCTTCCCGGCGCTTGCCACGGGAAGGGAAATCATCCCGGCGGACAGCTTGTCCTGGACGCCGGCCAGCGCCACGGGGTCGATCAGATCCGGGTCACCGAGCAGCTGATCGAAGTCCACGGGAAGCTTCGGATCCAGCTGGACCGCATGCTCATCGGGGTCCAGCGGCTCCCCGTGACCCACGATCTGGACGTCGCCCACAGGATTTCCGCCTGCCGCGATGAGGAGGGACAGGTCGTCGTCGGCACTGGTTTTGATGGACCGCCGCAGGGGATTGAGCCGGCGGCCCTCCGGGAGGAGGCCGGTGAAATAGGGCGGAGCAGCGCCCGCAGCAGACAGGACCGGCTCGTTGGTGGGCGGCAGGGACGTCGCGACGGCGGGTCCCCCGGATGCGAGATACGCCGGGAGGTAGCTGAAGCGGGTCCCGCCGTCGTGCCTTTCCAGCCTGGCCGCCAGCACACCTGCCTTGTAGATGTCAGCGATGCGGTGCCTCATGGCACGGCCACTTCCCGGGCCCCGGGACCGGCTTCAGCGCGGCGGGCCTGGCTGGTTTTGGTTGCGACCTGAAGCTCGAGCCCGAGGGTGTTGAGGACCGCAAGAAGCGAATCCAGCTGGATGCTCGGCTTACCCTGCTCCACAAAACGGACAAACCGCTCAGAAACGCCGGCCATGTCAGCCAGGTCCCGCTGCGTGAGGCCGAGCGAGGTGCGGCGCGACCTTACTTCCGCGGCCAGGATCCGGGGAAGCTCCTGAATCATGACCCTCCCATAGGTACGATCGTGCCGATCTTTTGTCTTATTGGAGAGGATACGCCCGGGCATCCTGTAAGAAAAGGGAGAAACGGCACGAACGTACCTTTCGCCAAGCCCCGAGCTTGCCTCCGCTGACACCTCGCATTGACACCTCGTGTGACCGGTGCCATATTTAAAGCGTGAACCTGTCAGACAGCCGGACAGCAGGACAGCCTGCAGCCGGAGCAGCCGCCCGCGGAATGGCCGCCAGCCACGCCTCGGCGCGCCCCTTGGCGCGGTTGAGTGCTGCGGAGGCCGTATTCAACGCCCTCCGCGAGGACATTGAGTCCGGGCTGGTAGCAGTGGGCAGCAAGCTCAGCTCGGAGGCCACGCTTTCGCAGCAGTACGGAGTGAGCCGCTCGGTGATCCGGGAAGCCCTGAGGTCCTGCACCGCCTTGGGCCTCACGGTCACCAAGACGGGCAAGGGCACCTTCGTCGTGGCCAACAAGGTGGCCAATGACCTCACCCTCGGCCAGTACTCAGCCCGGGACCTCACGGAGGCAAGACCGCACATCGAGGTTCCGGCAGCGGGGCTGGCGGCCGAGCGCCGTACCGACGAGGAACTGGAAACCCTCCGCCACATCGTGGCGGCCATGGCCACCGAAACAGATCCGGAATCCTGGGTTGCCCTGGACTCCAGCTTCCACGCTGCGATCGCACGCGCCAGCGGCAACAAGGTGTTCGCCAGCGTAGTGGCCGATATCCGTGACGCCCTGGCGCACCAGTCGGAAACCCTGAACATGGTGGCAGACCGGCAGCACGCCTCCGACGTCGAACACCAGCAGATCCTTGCCGCCATCGAGGCCGGCTCCGCGGAAGACGCCCGCGCCGCCATGGCCCACCACCTGCACGCCGTGGGCGTTGCCCTCGACTCCATCCTGAACAAGTAACTCCAGCAACCTTCAAGGAATTCATGCTCTCCCCTGCGCTTTCTGCTGCCCACACTGCTGCCGCCCTGCCGCAGCACCAGCCCCTGGTCGCCGCCATCCGCGACGGCCTCGTGGAAAGCGTCCATTACGGCTCGGCCATCGCCCTCGCCGCAGATGGCTCAATCCAGGCAGCAGCAGGCGATCCGCTGGCTGCGTTCTACCCCCGGTCCTCCCTGAAGCCGCTCCAGGCCGTCGCCATGATCCGGGCAGGACTTGAACTCCCCGCGGACCTCCTGGCACTGGCCGCGGCAAGCCACTCCGGCGCAGCCGAACATCGGGACGGCGCGCTGCGCATCCTCGAACTGCACGGCCTGGCCATCACCGACCTGGAGAACAGCACGGACCTGCCCTACGGCGTGGCCGAGCGCGAGGAATGGCTTCGCACCGGCGGCCGGGCCACCCAGCTCACCCAGAACTGCTCCGGCAAGCACGCCGCCATGGCCGCCACCTGCGTGATCAACGGCTGGCCGGTGCGCGGCTACCTTGACCCCGCCCACCCGCTGCAGCAACTCGTTGCCCGTACCGTCACCGACCTGGCCGGGGAGCAGCCCCTTGCCATCAGCACGGACGGCTGCGGCACCCCGCTGTTCGCACTGACCCTCCGCGGCATGGCCCGCGCCTTCGGCCGCCTCGCCCGGGCGGCCGGTCCCCTTGGGAACGCGTCCGACGGCGGCGCCTCGCCTGATGTACCTAGCACGGAAGCCGCCGTCGGACTCGCCATGCAGCAGCACCCGCAGATGGTGGCCGGCGAAGGCCGCGACGTCACCGGGCTCATGCGGCTGCTCCCCGGCGCTGTCGCAAAGGACGGCTTCGAAGGCGTCCAGCTGGTGGGCCTGCCCGACGGCAGCGCCGTGGCCGTCAAGATTTCCGACGGCGGCGACCGCGCCCGGATGCCCGCCACCGTCAAACTGCTGGAAGCCCTCGGTGTGGACACCGCGCCGCTCGCCGCGATTGCAACGGCGCCCGTGCTGGGCGGCGGCCACCAGGTCGGCCAGCTTCAAGCCACCGATTTCCTGTCCAAACCCGTCAACGAAGCCCCGTAAGGACCCATGACTATCATCGAAACCGCCGCGGACATCCGCTCCGAGCACGACCTGCTCGGCGACCGCGATGTCCCCGCCGCCGCCTACTGGGGCGTGCACACCCTCCGTGCTGTGGAGAACTTCCCCATCACCGGCCAGAAGCTCTCCTCCAACATGCACCTGGTCCGCGGCCTCGCGGCGGTGAAACTCGCCGCCGCCCGCACCAACCGGGAGCTTGGCCTGCTGGACGCAGAACGGTCGGCGGCCATCGAACAGGCATGCCAGGACATCCTGGACGGCCGCCTCGCCGACCAGTTCGTCGTCGACGTCATCCAGGGTGGTGCCGGGACGTCGTCGAACATGAACGCCAACGAAGTCATTGCCAACCGCGCGCTCGAAATCCTCGGCCATCCCAAAGGCGACTACGCCCGGCTGCACCCCAACGACCACGTCAACCTCAGCCAGTCCACCAACGACGTCTACCCCACCGCCGTGAAGCTCGGAACGATCTTCGCCGCACGGGAGCTGCTGGACGCCTTGGCCGAACTCGAGGAAGCCTGCGCCTCCAAGGCCCTCGAGTTCCGCACCGTGGTGAAGATGGGCCGCACCCAGCTGCAGGACGCCGTGCCCATGACCCTTGGGCAGGAATTCGGCACCTACGCCATCACCATCGGCGAAGACCGGCTCCGCCTGGCCGAAGCCGAACTGCTGATCCACGAGATCAACCTCGGGGCCACCGCCATCGGAACCGGACTGAACGCCCCCGCCGGCTACGCCGCGGCAGCCTGCCGGCACCTTGCCGAGATCACCGGCCTGCCCCTGGTCACCGCCCCGGACCTGATCGAGGCAACCCAGGACGTCGGCGCTTTCGTGCACCTGTCCGGCGTGCTCAAGCGCGTTGCCGTCAAGCTCTCCAAGATCTGCAACGACCTCCGCCTGCTTTCCTCCGGCCCCCGCGCCGGCTTCGGCGAAATCAACCTGCCGGCAGTGCAGTCCGGCTCCTCCATCATGCCCGGCAAGATCAATCCGGTGATCCCGGAAGTGGTCTCCCAGGTGGCCTACGAAGTCATCGGCAACGACGTCACCATCACCATGGCGGCCGAAGCCGGGCAGCTCCAGCTCAACGCCTTTGAACCGGTGATTGTCCACAGCCTCCACAAGAGCATCTCCCACCTGGAAGCAGCCTGCCGCACCCTCACGGCCCGCTGCATTCGGGGCATCACCGCAAACACCGAACACCTCCGCCTCACCGTGGAACAGTCCATCGGCCTGGTCACCGCCCTGAATCCCCACCTGGGCTACGCCACCGCAACCGCCATCGCCCAGGAAGCACTTGCCACCGGCAAGGGCGTGGCCGAGCTCGTCCTCGAACACGGGCTCCTCACCAACACCCAACTCCAGGAACTCCTTAGCCCCGAACGCCTTGCCAACCTCAGCAAATAGGACATCCCCCATGACAAATCCCCCCATCACGGACCACACAGTCCCGCCGCAGGCCCATGCTTCCGAGTCGGCGTTGCATGCCGAGGACAAGGGTTACCACAAGAACCTCAAACCGCGGCAGATCCAGATGATCGCGATCGGCGGCGCGATCGGTACCGGCCTGTTCCTGGGCGCCGGCGGTCGGCTGAACGCCGCCGGCCCGTCGCTGGTCATCGCGTACGCGGTCTGCGGGTTCTTCGCGTTCCTCATCCTCCGCGCCCTGGGCGAACTGGTCCTGCACCGGCCCTCCTCGGGCTCCTTCGTCTCCTACGCCCG
>NZ_JARHXQ010000308.1:0-59033 GCF_029222765.1 Arthrobacter sp. Cr_A7
GTGCTTTTGCTCCGGGCCCGGCGCGTCCTTCCTGGCCCAGTGCCCGGGGCGGGAAAGCATGCGCGGCAGCCGCGTGGCCCAGGTGCCCCGGGCTGAATTGACCTGCGCCTGGGTGAGGAAGAGCGCGCCGGAGAGGTCGGCGTCGTCGAGCCTGGCATCGCGGAGGTCGGCACCCAGCAGGTCCACGTCCGTGAGGTCCGCGCCCCGCAGGTCGGCGGCGATGAGGCAGGCCCCGCGGAGGTCTGCCCCGCACAACTGCCCGCCGCGGAAGTTGGCACCTGCCAGGTCTGCACCGGGCCACAGACCTGTGCCAGTGCTGTCTTCCCCGCCGAAATAGCCGGCCCGGACCTCCTCGCTGACCTCGCGCAACATCCCGCCCGTGCGCTGATGGAGGGACTCGAGGTCAAGGTCCAGCAGGTCCTCCACGGGGCCGTCGGCCGCGGCCTGGAGGATGGAGCGCAGCCTGTGGACCTCGTCCGCCGAGTCCGGGCTGAACGTCCGGGCTTCAGCCTCGGCAAGGTGCCAGAGCATTTCGTGCAGCTGTTTCATGGTTTTGAAGGAAGCGAACATGGTCTGCTTGGACTCCGGCGCCTCCCGCCAGCTGATGCCGTTGAACAGGCGCTGGCTGACCGCCTGGCCGGCACCGAAGCAGTCAAAGACGGTACAGCCGCGGAAGCCCCTGGACAGGAGCCGGTCATGGATGGTGCAGGAAAAGTCCGTGGCCAGGTTGGGGCACGGTGCGGCGGGCGGCTTGTCGATGGCGAAGTCGGCCGAGCGGGTAAATCCAAAGGCGGTGCAGCAGAGCGCGAAGCAGCTGGAGCAGTCAGGGCGCAGCGCATCCTGTTCGAGGATGGGTGCAGCTGTGCCGGGGGTTGGGTGGGCGTTCATGGGGTCTCCCGAAAGTGGTTCCGATGCTGGTGCGGGGAGGAGGGGAACCCGTGGTCGGGTTCCCCTCCTGGGCACGCGGAATCACCGCTCCGGTGGGGAGCGACGGGAACTGCGGAAGGCTGTGGGTCACAGGCAGGATATGAACGTCACTGCCACCAGCGTAGCCTCTTGCGCAGCCGGCCGTCAGGCCTCTTCAGTCTCTTCCGGGGACGTGGTGCGGGGCGGCGGGACACGGCGCGTGCCGGTGGCCTCAAAGGCCGCGGCCAGCTGCAGCAGGTCGGCATCGCTGTAGGCCCTGCCGGCCAGGGTGAGGCCCACGGGCATGGCGATGTCCGCTGCCATTCCCAGGGGAACGGTGACGGTGGGGATGCCCAGGTGGCGGGGAACCAGATTCCCGTTCGCCACCCATACCCCGTTGCGCCACGCGAGGTCTGCGGAGGCCTCGTTGCGGTCCGCGTCGGCGGGCGCCACGTCGGCAACCGCCGGGAACACAACAGCGTCCAGGCCCAGGCCGTCCATCCACTCTTCGAGGTCCACGCGGCGGGTTTCTTCAAGTCCGTTGAGCCCAGCATTGAGATGCGGGATGTCCGTCAGGGACGGGACCCCCTCCCTCCGGATCCAGGCGGGATAGTCGCTGATGTCGTCGTCGAACCCGTGATAGCGGTCCGGCAGCGATCCGTCCGGCGCGGGGAAGATCGCGGCGCCGTCGACGTCGGCCAGGCTGCTCAGGTGCGGATCCCCGTTGGCGTCGAGGAAGTCGTTCCATGCCCAGGCGGACAGGTCCACGATTTCGCGGCGCAGGTACTCCGGTGATACCAGGCCGCGGGTGGCGATGGTGGGCGCGCCGGGACGGTCGCCCTCGTAGTTGGAGACCACCGGGAAATCCACCTCGATGACCTCTGCCCCGGCGGCTTCAAGGTCCTGCCTTGCCGCGTTCCACAGCCCGATGATGGAGTCGCGCGTCCGGATGCGCTGCCCGGTGGGTCCGCCGATGCCGGGACTGCTTGCCGTACCGGCGTCCGGGTCCGCGTTGATATACATCCGCGGAACGCCCACGCGCTTACCGGCCAGCACGCTGACAGCCGCGGCCCGGTCCGGAACCGCCAGTTCCACGTAGGAGTCAGGGCGGATTTCGGATGCCTTGGGGAGCGGGACCCAGGGCTGGACGCGCCAGAAGTCGCCGCGGGTTTCGGCGTCGTCCGCCACCACCACGTCCAGGACTTCCAGCATGTCGTCCATCGTCCGGGTGTGCGGAACCACCACGTCCATGGTGGGGACCAGCGGCCAGTTGCCGCGGACGGAGATCACGCCCCGTGACGGGGTGTAAGCGCAGAGGGCATTGTTCGACGCCGGCGCACGGCCGGATGACCAGGTTTCCTCCGCGAGGCCGAAGGCTGCGAAGCTGGCCGCGGTGGCTGTTCCGGACCCGTTCGAGGACCCTGAGGCGAAGGCGGCCGTGAGGTAGTCGGCGTTGTAGGGACTTTCCGCCCGGCCGTAGACCCCGCGCTGCATGCCGCCGTTGGCCATGGGCGGCATGTTGGTCAGCCCGATGAGGACAGCGCCGCCGGCCCGCAGCCGTTCGATGGTGAAGGCGTCCTTCTGCGCCACGAGGTCCTTGAAGGCGGGGGACCCGGCGGCGACGGTGAGGCCCTTTACCTGGTAGCTGTCCTTGGCCGTGTACGGGATGCCGTCCAGCGGTCCCAGGATGCCGCCCCTGGCCCGGCGCTCATCCGATGCCCTGGCTTCGGCCAGCGCTTCCGGGTTCATCACCACAAGCGCGTTCAGGCATATGCCTGATGAGTCATACTTCTCGATCCGCTGCAGGTAGAGGCGCACCAGCTCCTCACTGGTCACCTCACCTGCCTCAAGGGCTGCACGAAGCCGGGCGATGCCTGCTTCCACGACATTGAACGGGCTCACGCCGGAGCTCCCTTCGGTGCGGGCGCGGGCTGCTGCTGGGTGATGCAGTGGATGCCGCCGCCGAAGGCGAAGATGTCGCGGGCGTCCACCAGCTCCACGGTCCGTCCGGGATAGGCGCGTTCCAGGATGCCGGCGGCGATGGCGTCGTTGGGGTCGTCGAAAGCGCACAGCACCACCGCGTTGTTCGCCACGTAGTGGTTGATGTAGGACCAGTCCACGAAGCCTTCCTCGTCCTGCAGGACGGTGGGTGCGGGGACGTCGATGATCCGCAGGGGACGGCCTTTGGCATCCACCTCGCCGGCAAGGACGGAGCGGAGTTCCAGGTAGACCTCATAGTCCGGGTGGGCCGGGTCATCCTGGCGGTGCAGCAGGACGGTGCCCGGGCCGGCGAAGGCGGCCACGATGTCAACGTGCCCGCGTGTTCCGAACTCGTCGTAGTCCCTCGTCAGGCCCCGCGGCAGCCAGATGGCCTTGGTGGTGCCCAGGGCTGCGTGGATTTCTGCTTCAACCGACTCCTTCGTGGCTCCGGGGTTGCGTCCCGGATCCAGCTGGACCGTCTCGGTGAGCAGGACGGTGCCCTCGCCGTCCACATGGAAGCCGCCGCCTTCATTGACCAGTGAACTTGGCCGCACCGGAACCCCGGCCTCCGCCGATACTGCCCGGGCTACCTCCTGGTCATTGCCCCAGGCGGCCCACTCCTGCGCACCCCAGCCGTTGAAGATCCAGTCGACGGCGGCCAGCGAGCCGTCCGGCCGGTGGACGAACGTGGGTCCACTGTCACGCAGCCAGGCGTCGTCCAGCGGGACTTCCACCACGGTGATCCCGTCACCCAGCCACTCTCGTGCGGCGGTGGCGTCGCGCGGATCGGCCAGGACGGTGACCGGCTCGTAGCGGGCGATGGTGCGGGCAACGGTTGACCAGGCGGCCCGGGCGCGGTCGAGCGTGGGGCTGCCCGCTTCGCCGAAGGTTTCGTTGGGCGGCGGAAAAGCCATCCAGGTGCCGTCATGGGTTTCCCATTCGGCAGGCATGGAGCCGGTGGCAGCCGGATCGAAAGCCGTTGCGGCCTCTGCGGGGGCGGGGGCTGGTTTCATCTGTCTTCCTATGTTCTTTCTGGTTGTTTCCGGCTGCGCTTTATGCGGCTGCGGTGCGGCCGGACGCTGCGGCCGTGCCGGCGTCGTACGCTGTTGTGCCGCCCACTACGGTGAGCCGGGCGTGGTTGGTGAGCAGTTGTGAGGGATCTGCCTGGAGCGGGTTGGTGTCCAGGACGGTGAAGTCGGCAAGGTAGCCGGCCGCGATCCGGCCCTGCTGCTCCTCGGCCCTGCAGGAGAAGGCGGCGTCGCGGGTGGCATGGCACAACGCCTCAGCGAGTTCCACGGCATAGTCCGGCAGGTTCGCTTCAAGGGTGGAGTCCAGTGCCGAACGCCGGGTGGAGGCGACATACATGTTGGGCAGCGGCTGGTGCGGGGCGGTGGGTGCATCGGTGCTGAACGCAAGGGTTGCGCCGGCATCCGTAAACTCCGTCCAGGGAAATGCCCGCTCGACGCGGTGGTCGCCAAGGACATTCCGCCAGTTGTCCTGGATGGCCGGGTCCGCGTGGACCGGCTGCATGGAGGCCACCACCCCGAGGGCGGCCAGCCGCTTCACGTTGGCCTCAATGACCGTTTCCAGGTGCTCGATGCGGTGCCGCCGGTCCCGCGGACCGTTCCGGAGGTAGGCCTCCTCGAGGGCGTCCAGCGCGATGTCGGAGGCCTCGTCACCGATGGCGTGCAGGGCTATCTGTAGACCCGCGGCGTCCGCTGCTGCCACCACGGGGGCCAGGGATTCCCGGTCCCAGATGGGTTCGCAGGTTCTGCCGTCGGCGTACGGTTCCTTCATGGCGGCGGTGCAGCTGTCTATGACGCCGTCCACCATCAGCTTGATGCCGCAGATCTGCAGCCACCCGCCGTCGAGCTCGGCGGCGAGCCATGCTGCCTTCGCCACCTGCGCCAGGTTGTCGGCTTCGGCTTCGTGGCGCTCCACCAGGAGGTGTCCCTTGACCCTGATGGGGAGTGTGCCGTTCCGGCGTTCCATGGCGCGGCGGAAGGCGGCAAGGTCATCGTCCTGCACGGCCATGTCCACTGCCCCGGTGACACCCACGGCAAGGTAGTTCGCGAAGGCCTCTTCCAGCTGGGCGTCGCGGTCCTCGTCCGTGAGGTAGCCGGCCAGGGCGGGCCAGACGATCTGCTGGACTGCGGTCTCGTACAGCATGCCGTCGGCCTTCCCGGTGGCCGGGTCGCGGCCGATCCGGCCGCCGATGGGGTCCGGAGTATTGTCATCGATCCCCAGTTCGGCCAGGGCTGCGCTGTTGACCCAGACCGAGTGCAGGTCGTTGGCATCGAGGTAGACGGGACGGTCCGGCACGGCTTCGTCCAGCAGCTCCCGGGTGGGGCGCTGGCCGTCCAGGGAACTGTAAAGCCATCCTGCGCCCAGGATCCGGGGGGCATCGCCGGCGGCAGCGGCCTCGCGGAGGCGGCGCTGCAGATCTTTCGGATCCGCGGCCTCGCGGAGGGGGACCTTCTTCAGGGCCTGGCCCATCATCAGCAGGTGAGTGTGGGCATCGATGAAGCCGGGCAGGACAAAGCCGCCGGCAAGGTCCACTTCAACGGCTTTTTCGCCGGCAGCTTTCCGGGCATCGGCTGCAGTGCCGACGTAAAGGAACCGCGCGCCTTCCACCACGAAGGCCTCCGCAAGGGAGCCGTCGGCGGTGAAGAAGGTGGCGTTGGTATAGAGCGTGCGTGCAGGCAAGGGAGTGCTTTCTTTCAGGAAGGGGCGGGTCGTCAGGCGATGGCTGCTTTGTTGATGTCCGACGGCGGCGCGGCGGCGGCTTCTTCGGTCCGGACGGAGATCCGGGAGATGAGGAGCAGCGGAACCATCAGGACGAGGGTCATCCCGGCCAGGACATAGCCGAGGACGTCGTACCCTGCGGCAGTGGAAACGAAGGTTCCGAAGAACGGCGCGAAGGAGGATCCGATCAGGTAGACGCCGAGCACCGGCGCGGACCAGCGCCCGGAGGCGTCCAGGGCGGCGGCGGTTGCCACGATATAGATGAAGGCCAGGATATAGATGGTGTTCCAGGCGATGATGACCGCGATGTACAGGTTGGGCTCCGTCACGGTTCCGGAAAGCATCTTGAGTGCGGCTCCGGCAAGGAGTGCCACGGCCAGCGGTGCGGTCCGTCCGAGCCTGCGCCCGGCGAGTCCCACCAGCCCGGAGGCGAGCAGTCCGCCCAGGGTGGAGAGGCTCAGGACCAGGCCCATGCCGGTCTCGTCGAGCTGCGCCTGGTCGGCTCCCATGGTGGCCGCGACGGCCCACAGGGAGTCTTCGCTGAGTGCCCAGAGGGCGAAGCAGGCCAGCAGGCCGATGCCCGCCAGGGTGGTGGGCTTTGAATTTTTGGCCGGAGCGGCGACTGCCAGCGGCGCGGCGTCGGAACTGACGGGACGGTCCGGGAGCCAGGCGGTGGTGAAGAGGGCGGCCAGGGCGAGGCCCGCGAGCAGGCCGAAGGCGCTGCCCATACCTGCGCCCAGCGCGGGAATGATGAACAGGACCACCGAAACGATGGCGCGGTTGGCAAAGCCGCTGATGCCGGAAGCGCGGTCAGGGTTGCGGAGGGCGCCGAGCGCGGCGCCGCCTGCCGAAACAGCGCCGCCCGCTCCGAGGCCGCCAATCAGGACGCCGGCGACGACGACGGGTGCGGACGGGATGAACGCGGCGGCGCCGAAGCCTGCCGCCGTCAGGACGAGTCCGGCGCGGGCCACGGTATACCGCCCGTTCGCGGCAGCCCACTTGGAGGTGAGCAGGCAGGCGACGGCGCAGGCGAGCAGCGAGCCGGTCATCAGCGTGCCCGCCTCTGTATCGGAAAAGCCGAGTTCTCCGGTCAGGGCGACGATCATGACGGGCACCAGGTTGGCGGTCATGAAGCCAACAACACTGATGCCGAATACGGAAACCGCCCTGGTGGCGGTGAGCGGAACGCGCCCTGTGTGGTTATCGTCCGGGGACATGGGCTTCTCCTTGCTGGGATGGAGTGAAGGCCGTCACAAAATGAATGACCTTCATTTATTATGAAGATGCCTTGCCGCCAGCACAAGGGTTTTTGTGAAAGCCTTTCAGAAACTTGCTTTTGTGACCGCCCTTATCCCGGCCAGCAGTGTCTCGAGTCCGAAGGAAAACGCGGTGTCCGAACGCTCCGCCGGGGACCCGAGGTCGGCAATGGCCCCGGACAGTGCCGGGAACTGCCCCGGCGGGGGAGACCAGACGACGTCCGGGGCAGTGAGTTCCAGCGCCGAACCAAGGACCAGGTAGTCCAGCGCGGTGATGGCGGGGACGATCGCAGGGGTTGCCAGGCCGGCCTTGCCCAGGACGATGGCCATTTCCTCGTAGATGCGCATTACACCGAGGTCCTGCACGGTCTGGGTCACGAGCAGCGGCACCAGCCGGGGGTGGTCCACCAGGCAGTCGCGGTATTTGTGGGCGAGGATCCGGAGCGCCTCGTCCCAGGGCAGGTACTGGGCATCGAGGGGGTCCCGGGCGGAAAAAACGCGTCCCCGCATCAGTTCGATGATGTGTTCGCGGTTGTCGATGTAGTTGTACAGGGACGCCTGGCTGACCCCGAGTTCCCTTGCCACTTTGGGAAAGCTGAAGTCGCCGGTGGCGTCCACCAGGGAGAGGGCGGCGCCAACGATGGCGTCGACGGAAAGGAGCGGGGATCGGGGGCGCGGCATATGGACTCCTCGGCAGGTGGTCCGTTCAATCTAGCTGGCTGTTGTCCGCTCCACCGCCGCCAGGATGGCCCGGGCCAGTTCCGCGGGCTTGGTGAACTGGGGCCAGTGGCCGGTGGGCAGGTCCACGTATTCCACATCGCGGACGCGGGCCAGTTCGGCAACAAACGGGTGGCCGGCCGCGATCCATTCCTGAAGCATGGCCGAGGGGAACTCGCACGCGATGATGGTGGCCGGCACCTCGTAGCGGCGTTCGTCGTGGAGGTGCTGCTGGTCGTAGGCAACGCCTTTGGGCTGCGGAATGGCACGCGCCCGGAATGCGTCGCGGAGCCGGTCATCGAGGTCCACCAGGTCGGCGTCCTCGAACCCTTCCCACGGCGGCAGCGGAACGTCGTCCCCGTCCGCCGGCAGTTCATCATTGATGACCCCGCCCTCGCCAAGGGGGCCGCTGTCCACGTAGATGGCCCGTTCCACCTTGTTTGGCCGGGCGTCCACCACGGCGTGGATGATGGCGCCGCCGCCTGAGTGTCCCACCAGGACCACCTTTCCCTCGATGGCGTCCACCGCAGCCGTGACGGCAACAACGTGCTGGTGAAGGCCGATCCCGGCACGGTCGGCATCCACGCTTTCAAGCCCCGGCAGAGTCAGGGGATGCGTGCGGTGTCCTGCGGCCTCGAGCGCCGGCGTCACCTCCTCCCAGGAGGAAGCGTCCAACCAGAAGCCGGGAACCAGGATGATGTCCATGACGGAACCCTACTCCGGCCAGCCCAAGGCCGCCCACGGTCCATCGAATCCGGACTGCGGCAAAGCAGGGGTTCCGCGAGGTGGCGGGCAGCAGTAAAGTCCGGAAGTAGTCCGTGAACTCACCTCCAACGCCAGCTGAGAGACCACCGCATGAGCACTTCCTCCCCGGCCAGCCCGGACACACCGGTCAAACGCGAAACCTTCTCCTCCCGCCGGCTCTTCATCCTGTCCGCTATCGGTTCCGCCGTGGGCCTCGGCAACATCTGGCGCTTCCCGTACATTGCCTACGACAACGGCGGCGGCGCGTTCCTGATCCCCTACCTGGTGGCGCTGTTGTCTGCCGGCATTCCGCTGCTCTTCCTGGACTACGCCGTTGGGCACAAATTCCGCGGTTCCGCCCCGCTGGCCTACCGGCGGCTACACCGTGCGGCGGAGCCGCTGGGCTGGTGGCAGGTGCTGGTCTGTTTCGTGATCGCGGCGTACTACGCGGTGATCATCGCGTGGGCACTGATGTACACCATCTTTTCTTTCACGGAGGCTTGGGGTGATGACGCCGAAGGCTTCTTCTTCGGCAACTTCCTGGCAGTCGCCGAGGCGCCGGGCCTCGGATTCGAGTTCGTCCCGTCAGTGTTCTTTCCGCTGCTGCTGATCTGGGCGGCGGTCATCCTCATCATGGTTGCCGGGATCCGCAAGGGCATTTCCCGTGCAAACGCCGTCCTGCTGCCGCTGCTGGTGGTGATGTTCGTCCTCCTGGTGATCCAGGCGCTGTTTCTTCCAGGGGCAGCCGAAGGCCTCAACGCTTTCTTCACTCCCGACTGGTCCGCGCTCGCCGACCCGGGAGTGTGGGCAGCAGCCTACGGGCACATCTTCTTCTCGCTCTCAGTGGGCTACGGGATCATGGTCACCTATTCGTCCTACCTGAAGCGCAGGACGGACCTCACCGGCTCAGGAATGGTGGTTGCGTTCTCCAATTCCGGATTCGAGATCCTGGCAGGCATCGGTGTCTTTGCCGCCCTTGGTTTTATGGCCCAGGCGGCGGGGACCGGAGTGAACGACGTGGTCACCCAGGGAATCGGCCTGGCCTTCGTCGCCTTCCCCACTATCGTGTCGCAGGCGCCCTTTGGAGCGGTCATGGGCGTGCTGTTCTTCGGATCACTGGTCTTCGCGGGAATCACGTCCCTGATTTCCGTGCTCGAAGTCATCGTGGCCGCCGTGCAGGACAAGCTTGGCTGGGGCCGGGTCAAGGCCTCCCTGGTGGTCAGCATCCTGGTGGCCGCCGTTTCGCTGGCATTCTTTCCGACCTCGACCGGCCTGTACCTGCTGGACACCTCCGACGCGTTCGTCAACAGCTTCGGGATCACCCTCGGCGCCTTGGTCACAGTAGTGGTGCTTGCCTGGTTCCTGCGCAAGCTCCCGCTGCTGTCCGCCCACCTGAACCGGATCTCCACTGTCAAGATGCGCGGGACGTGGATGGTGCTGGTGGCAGCTGTTGTGCCCCTGGCGTTGATCTACATGGTGGCTAACGAGTTCATCAGCAAGATCTCCACCACCTACGAGGGGTATCCGGAGTGGTTTGTGGGCGTGTTTGGCTGGGGTATGTCCGGGGCGCTTGTGCTGGTGGCGCTGGTGCTGACCTTCATCCCCTGGAGCCGCAGGTCCAAGGCGCATGACGATCCCGAGTATGACGCCCTGGTGGAGGAAGACGCAAAGGAGGCAGCGCTGTGACACCCATCGCCATCACCATGATGATCATTGCGATCGTGACCGTCTGGGGCGGGCTCGCACTGGCGCTGCTCAACCTGAAGCGGCACCCGGAGGATGAGGGTGCCCTACCGGAAGAGCCGGCGCGGGAACTCTAGGCAGCGCTGGCAATCAGGAAGTCCGCAGCAGTTGGACGGACAACAGGTCACCCGTGCTGCAGCCGGGCAGGGCGTGGACTGCAAACACGAATCTGCCGTCCCTAGTTTGTCCCTCCCGGGATTCCGGCAGGGCATAGTCCGCCACCACCTGGTCCCCTTCCTGCCACTCGTTGGCCGGCTTATCAAGGAGGACGCCGTCCAGACGCAGCTCATGGCCGCGTCCCGGGACCTGCCGGAAACGCACCCGCAGCACTTGTGCCCGCCGGTCCGGATCCTTGAGCACGTAGGAGAACCAGCCGGTGGCGCTGCGCCAATGAATTCCTTCATCACCGCCCGCCCGGGTCGCCTCGCCGGCAAAACCGTGGTCGGATTCGGGCTGTTGTTCGCCGGCGGCCACTGCATCCAGAACCTGCCCCTGTGCGGCCGCAAGCTGGTCAAGGCCACGAAGCTCAGCGCGCCGCCCTGCGGGGTCTCCGGCGGGCCAGTACACCGTGTACCGCTCATCATGGATACCTGAAAAAGGCTCCAGGACCACCGTCCCTGACTTCCCGGCGGCGTCCACCACCGGGAGCTGGACAGTCAGCGCCGCACGGTCCAGCAGCCGGACCGCAGCCCCGTCCGGCACTACTGGTGTCTGTGCCAGTGGCAGCAGTTCCCCGGCCGCTACATGCGCCATCCGTTCGTCCCTAGCTTCAAAGCCGGGAACCCCTTCCGATCCTGCCCGGGCTGCCAGCACCACGGGTCCATACAGGAACGACACCCAGGGGGAGCCGTCGGGCAACGTCTCGGAGCGAAGCTCCGGAGCGAGGCGTATCCGGACCGTGGCCGTGCCGTGCCAAATACGGCTGATGCTGACGTAGCCGCCGCCATCGTCGGTGACGGAACCGCCTGCTTCACCGCCGCCGTCGACCGCCATGTCAGCCGCCCATCCGGGACGGCGAAGGCGGATGGTGGCCTGAACAGGAGCGCTCGCGGAAATGTGCAGCGTTACCAGGTCCGAGTGCGGAAACGCGGTGTCCAACCGCACCTGAAGGCCCTTCTCTGCCCAGTCCAGCGCCGAGGGAATGTACAGATTGACCAGCAGGCCATCGGCGTCGTGGCTGTAGATGAGCTCGCCGTAGCGCGCGTGGTTCTCCAGCCCGGATCCAACGCAGCACCACATCGATTCCTGGGCCCGGGAGTAGACGCGGTAGTGCCCGGGCCGCATCGGCGTGAAATACACCAGGCCACCGCTGGCGGGATGCTGCGACGACAGGATGTGGTTGTAGGTGGCCCGCTCGTAGAAGTCGAGGGCGGCGGGGTCGCCGAAGGCTTCAAAGCGCAGCTTGGCGAGCTTGAGCATGTTGTAGGTGTTGCAGGTCTCCGGGCCCTGCGCGTCCAGCACCATGGGCGTAAAGTCCGACGACGGGTGGAAGTGCTCCCGCACGCTGTTGCCGCCGATGGAGACGGAACGCCGGGAAACTACGGACTCCCAGAACGTGTTGCTGGCCCGGCTGAAGCCAGGATCGCCCGTTTCGGCCGCAAGGCGGGCGTAGCCCACCACCTTGGGTATCTGTGTATTGGCGTGCAGCCCGTCCAGCTGGTCCCGCCCTGCGGCCAGAGGCTCCAGGACACCGCGGTGCGAAAACCGCCGCGCCTCCCGAAGGTACTCCTCCCTGCCTGTGAGTTGCCACAGGATAGCGAAGGCGTCATTCATTCCACCGAACTCGGTGTGCAGGACAGCCTCGAAAACATCGACGCGCAGGCGTGTCGAGATCCCGAGCCACCAGTCCGCCAAGCCGGCGGCGATGGCCAGGGCCTGGTTGGATCCGGCGAAGACGTGGGCATCCAGCAGCCCCGCCAGCGTCTTGTGCAGGTTGTAGAGCGGGACCCACCTGCCGTTGAGAGTGAACAGGTCCGCGTCAACGTCCCCGGCCTTCAGCTGCCTGCCGAGGTCCCGGCCGCCCGGTACGCCGCCCACAAAACCGTCCCCGCCGGCGTCCTGGCAGGTCCCAAGAATCCCGACGACGGTTTCCATCTGCGCCAGCAGCCCCGCATGGCCGGTGGCTGCGAAGAGCCTCGCGCAGCCTGAAAGGTAGTGGCCGCCGATATGGCCGCCCATGCCGTCGGACTCCCAGCTGCCATAGGGTTTCGCGGCAGACACAAGCCCTGCCTCACCGAGGTAGGGGGCACACAGCCGGTCCACGTCCAGGGACAGGATGTAGCGGAGGGAGGTGTCCTGCGCGTCCTTGAAAGCACCCTCGAGGAGACGGACCGTGTGAAGGGGAAAAGAGACGGGGCCGCTTCGTTTGCTGGCGGTGACTGTCACCGTGCTGGGTTCCCGGCTGAGCCCTTGCCATGGACGGGTGGAACCGCAGCGGTGTCTGTCGCGGCCTTGCCGTGGGCGTTCTGGAACACGGCACGCACCAGCAGGTCCTGCCGTATGCCGTCGCCGGCGGGAAGCTCCAGCGTGGAACGGTAGGTGCCTTCGTCCGTCCGCTTAGTCACCGGCTGGATGCCGGCCCGCTGCCAGGAGGCGCCGCCGTCGGACGAAATTTCCCACACAGCTACCGGGCCGGGTGTGCCTGACGCCGTGGCGGTGACGCTGGCGGATGTGGCGGAGACTGTGGCCTTGGGCTGCTTCAGGACTGCCGGCAGCTCCACCGTCTGGTCGAACTCCGGCCAGCCGTCCACCCAGTCGATTTTCTGGAGGCCCAACGTTGGGAAGTAGGGGAGGTCCTGGTTGGAGCCGTCGTAGTAGTGGAAGGCCAGGTAGTCGCCGAAGACCGACTGCCCGCCCGGTCCGGTCACTGCACCATGCGAGTCCAGCACCACCGACCCGCCGCCGCCGAACATGTCCCGCCCCTCCTTGTCCAGGTAGGGCCCTTTGACGGAGGTGGACCGGCCCACCGCCACCTTGTAGGTGGAATCGCCGCCGCGGCAGCAGGAATCAAACGAGACGAACAGGTAGTAATAGCCGCCGTGCCTGGTGATGTACGGCGCTTCGACGGGGTTGCCGGGCATGAACCGGTCCGCGATATTCACGGTTTTCGACTGCCAGTCGGCCACAGGCTTGCCGCTGGGCCACTCGATGGGGACCAGGAAGATCCCGTACCAGAAGGAGCCGATGGCCATGTAGGGGGTGCCGTCTGTGTCCTCTACGATGCCGGCGTCGATTGCGTTGAAGGTCTTGCCGGGGTTGGCGGGATCCAGACCGGTTGCCGGGGACGAAACCACCAGGCCCTGGTCCACCCACTCATAGTCCGGATCATTGGGGTCGAGGGTGGTATTGGTGGCGAGGGCTGTGAGGGAATTGTTCCCGCCAAAGCGCGACG
Source organism: Arthrobacter sp. Cr_A7 (assembly GCF_029222765.1). NCBI lineage: Bacteria > Bacillati > Actinomycetota > Actinomycetes > Micrococcales > Micrococcaceae > Arthrobacter > Arthrobacter sp. Cr_A7. Next base: position 13,483 of record NZ_JARHXQ010000308.1, read on the forward strand.
CCGAGTAGTACAGGTAGTAGGTCCCGTTATGTTCGGTGATCTCCGGCGCCCAAAGGTTGCCCGGCAGCTCGCCGCCGGCGAAGTGTTCATCAATCCAGGCAGGAATCTTGTCCCAGACCGTTCCGGTGTAGCCCCAGGTTGTGCCCTGGTCACGCGACGACCAGATCTGGATGGTGCCGCCGTTCTCCCGGTTGACCAAACCTGTGGAGTAGACGTACCAGGTGCCGTCGTCGGCGACGATCAGCGCCGGGTCATGGATGGGGGACGTCTGGCCCACCACCGTTTTGCCGCCAGGAAGATCGGCCGGGACGTTCTGTTGCGCCGGTTTCTGTCCTGCCTGCTGGCTTGACTGGACATGCTGTGGGACATCAGCGCCGCCGGGGGCAGCGGTCGTGGGGAGGGCTGGCGCCGCCAGAGCGATACCCGCCGCTGCTGCCAATCCTGCGGCGCGCAGCGCCCATGGACGTGACTTCATCATCACGTTGTCCTTCCGAAAAGGTGGATTAGGAAAGGTGATCAGCAGCGGGGATGCGCCCTGCCGGCTCAATGTCTTGCAACGTTGTAACGAGAAATATGGCATGCGCCCCTTGTGGAGTCAAGGAAGCCGTCCGGGAGGGAAAAGAATCTGCTTCCGGACCCTTGACGGCAGCTTGAGGGCTGTGTGATCGTTTCTTACAACGTTGCAAAGGTTCCGCCCCGGATGCCGGTCCGCCACCGCGGACAGTGGGGCTCCAGTACCGCCTCAGCCCATACACTTGTTTGCTCCACCCAACCCGGAAGGACTGCGTGATGATGAAGTCACGTCCCATGGCCGCGACCCTGGCGCTTTTTACCGCCGCCGGCCTCATGCTCGGCGGCTGTTCCGCCCCCACCGCCGAGGACAGCGGGGAAAAAAAGCTCACTTTCATGTTCCGCGGAGGTGAAGACGAAAAGAAGGCCTACGAGAAAGCTGTGGCCCAGTTCGAGGCGGACAACAACGTGGACGTGGACATCATCGTCACCACGGCCGACCAGTACGCCACCAAACTGAAGGCCGCCATCGCCGGCAAGCAGGTTCCTGACGTCTTCTACATCGGCCCCGGGGATGTCCAGGCCTACGTGCAGAACGGCATCGTCAAGGACATCACCGAATACGTGGAAGGCTCGGACACCATCGACCTGGACAACATCTGGGAATACGGCGTGGACAGCTACCGCTACGACGGCAAGCGCGTGGGCGAAGGTGCCATCTACGCCCTCCCCAAGGATGTTGGACCGTTCTCCTTCGGCTACAACAAAACCATGCTGGAAAAGGCCGGCATCCCCCTGCCGGACAAGGACAAGCCGTACACATTTGACGAATTCGTGGCTGCCGCCAAGAAGCTGACCGCCGATACGAACGGTGACGGAACGCTGGACCAGTGGGGAACCGGCCTGAACGTCCAGTGGAACCTGCAGCCCTTCGTCTGGTCCAACGGGGGCGACTGGCTGAACGAGGACCGGACCAAGGTCACCGTGGATACACCCGAATTCGCCGAATCCCTGCAGTGGTTTGCTGACCTGCAGAACGTCCATGGAGTCACTCCGTCCGTTGCCGAGGCCCAGACCCTTGACACCTACCAGCGCTGGATGAAGGGGGAAATCGGCTTCTTCCCCATCGCCCCCTGGGACCTGTCCACCTACCAGAAGCTCGGCTTCGACTGGGATGTCATCCCGTACCCTGCAGGTGAGTCCGGTGAAACCGCCAGCTGGATCGGAACATTGGGCATCGCCGTTTCGGAGAGCACCAAGCACCCGGAGGACGCGGTCAAGCTCGTGGAGTACCTCACCGCCAACAAGGAAGCCCAGCAGAGCCTGGTGGACGCCGGAATCCAGATCCCCAACCTGAAGGACATGGCCGAGGCCTGGGCTGCGGACACCACCACCAAGCCTGCCAACAAGGCAGAGTTCCTGGAAATTGTGAAGGACTACGGCAGGGCGCTTCCGGGCGGCAACACCTTCAACGCCGAGTGGTACGACGAACTCTTCACCAACATCCAGCCGGTGCTCGACGGCAAGCAGACGGCCGCCGACTACCTGAAGGAGGCGCAGCCCCGAATGCAGGAATTCCTGGACGCCGCCAACCAGCAGGCCGGCAACTAGGAGCTGTGATCACCGGTATGACAACCATTACGCGCCTACGACGCTCACGGCTTCACCGGAAGGAACACCAGGCAGCGCTCCTCTTCGTTGCCATACCGGTGATCGGCTTCCTCCTCTTTACGCTCTTCCCGCTCCTCTTTTCGGTCTACGCGTCCTTCACCAACTGGAACGGCATCTCGGCGCCGGTCTTCAAGGGCCTGGACAACTACACCAAGATGTTCGGCGACCGCTACTTCCTGAAGTCGCTGTGGAACACGCTGTACATGATGATCGGAATCCCCATCGGGCTGGTCATCTCCCTGGCACTCGCCCTGGCGATGAACCGCAAGATGCGCGGAACAACCTTTTTCCGCACGGTCTACTACCTGCCCGTGATTTCGTCCATCGCCGCCGTCGCCATCCTGTGGCAGTGGGCCTTCAACGGCGACTTCGGCCTGATCAACCAGGGCCTCGCCCTGGTGGGCATCGACGGCCCCAACTGGCTCCAGGACACCGCAACCGTCAAACCGGCGCTCATCATCATGGCCATCTGGAAAGGCCTGGGCTACTCCATGCTGCTCTACCTGGCAGCCCTGCAGTCCGTGCCCCGCTACCTCTATGAGGCGGCAGCGCTGGACGGCGCCACGGCCTGGCAGCAGTTCCGCCACATCACTATCCCCATGGTCCGCCCGGTCACGTTTTTCCTGATTGTCACCAGCATCATCGGCGGATCCCAGATCTTCGTGGAAATCAACATCATGACCCCCACGGGCGGGCCGGAGTTCGAGTCCGCGTCCATCGTTTGGTACATCTGGCAGAAAGCGTTCGACAACCTGCAGATGGGCTACGCCTCAGCCATGTCGGTGGTCCTGGGACTGCTGGTGTTCATCATTACCTTCATCCAGTTCCGGCTCAACCGCCGCAACCAGTTTTCGATCGATTGAGGCAGGCAGCCATGTCCGCACAGAACGTGATCACCACACCGCCGCTGGAACCCACGGACGCCATTCCCGGTGCCGGGCCGTCCCCCCGGCAGGCCGGTCCCGCCAAGGACCCGGGCGGGCGCTCAATCAAGGACCGCACCCGGCTGGGCAACCTCCTCACCACCGTCATCCTGTCCCTGGGTGCGGTAGTGATGATTGCCCCGCTGGCCTGGACTTTTTCGACGTCCCTGAAAACGAAGGACGGCGTCTTCGAACTTCCGCCGCAGTGGATCCCGGATCCCTTTGTGTGGGAGAACTATGCCCGCATCTGGACAGCCGGCCCCCTTCTGAGCGGCATCCAGAACAGCCTGATCGTGGCCTGCTCGGTGACCATCATCGGGTCGCTGACGTCCGCGCTCGCTGCCTTCGCGTTCGCCAAGATGCGCATGCCGTTCAAGAACGTGCTCTTCCTGGGGCTGCTCTCCGGCCTGATGATCCCGTTCCCCACGCTAATGATTCCGCAGTTCACCATCTTCGCCGGCATCGGCTGGGTGGACACCCTGCTCCCCTTGATCGTGCCGGGGCTGTTCGGCAACATCATCATGATCTTCTTCCTGCGCCAGTTCCTGAACAGCGTGCCGGATTCCATCGTGGAGGCCGCCCGGATCGACGGCGCGTCCTACCTCCAGATCTTCTGGAAGCTGATCATGCCCGCCATCCGGCCGGCGCTCGCAGCACAGTTCATCCTCTGGTTCATGGCCGTGTGGAACGACTACCTGGCGCCCATCATCTACCTCAACTCGCCGGAAACGCAGACCCTCCAGCTGGTCATCGCCAACTTCAACGCGCAATACGCCATCCAGACCGACTACCCGCTGATCATGGCGGCGTCCTTCATTGCGCTGCTTCCGGTGCTGATTGTCTTCATCGTCTTCCAGCGCCAGATCATCGAATCCATTGCGCTCTCCGGATCCAAGGGCTGAACCGTGCCGCATCCGGACCTCGACCAACTGACCGTGCAGCCTGAGCTCCTCCCGGCGGAAACCAACGCCGACCCCGCTTCCTGGGGCGCGCGCCACGCGCATGACCCCACCGTGGTGCGCGACGACGATGGCACCTACTACATGTTTTCCACTGACGCCGTTGCCAATTCCACAGATATTCCTGCTGGGGTACATATCCGCAGGTCGCCTGACCTCGTGCGGTGGACCTACGCAGGAACAGCGTTCGACGGCGTTCCTGCCGCTGCCGCTGAATGGTCCGGCGCGAGCGGGATCTGGGCCCCGGAAGTGGTCCGCTGGCCGGGCGGTGGCTGGCACATGTACTACTCCGCCTCGACTTTCGGCTCCAATACGTCCGCCATCGGACTGGCGGTGGCACCTGCCCCCGAGGGCCCGTGGGAGGACCGCGGCATCGTGGTGGCGACCAAGTCCGGGGAACAGACCCAGAACGCCATTGACGCGGCTGTCACGTTCGGCCGGGACGGGCAGCCCTGGCTGAGCTACGGATCGTTCTTTTCCGGAATTTACACCCTGCCGCTGGACCGCAATTCCGGCATGCCGCTTCAGCGCGGCGACCTGGGCACCTGCATCGCCAGCCGCCCTGCCTCCGTGGACCGGGCCATCGAGGGCGCCTTCATCATCTACCGTCCCCATGAGGACCGCTATGTCCTGTTCTGTTCCTACGACTCCCTCTTCAGCACCTACAACATGCGGGTGGCGGTGGCGGACCACATCACCGGACCCTACCGGGATGTCCGCGGACGGTCCCTGACGGACATGGATGTCCCGCCGTCCACCATCGGCACCAAGGTCCTGGGGAGTTACCGCTTCGACGGCGGCACAGGCTGGCTCGCGCCCGGGCACAACTCGGTCCTCACCCAGGACGGCCCGGACGGTACCGAGGAGTATTTTGTTGTGCACCACGTCCGCTTCGCGGATGATCCGAGCCAGCACGTGGTGCAGGTGCGGCGGATGTACTTCAACGCCGCCGGCTGGCCGGTGGTCTCACCGCAGCCGTACGCGGGCAGGGACAGCGAGGTCCTGCAGGTTCCCGTTCCCGTGAACGGGAGCTGGCAGGTGCTCCGGTTCGCTCCTGAATCCACAAAGGTGGTGGAGGCGGTTCCCCTCCGGGTTGAAAGCCGGCAGGATGCCAATGCCGGCCAGATTGTCCTGGACGGGCCGGAGCGGCTGTTCCTTCTCGTGCAGGATCCGGACGTCGGCACCGTGGAGCTGGACGCCGTCGTGTTTCCCTCGTGGGACTGGGCGGGCAACCGCCCCGCCCTGTCCTTCAGCGGTATCGCCGCTGACGGAGCGGTGTGGAGCGGCACCCGGGAGGACTCATGAACGAGGCTCCCCTGGGATGGGCCGGACGACTCATGGACTGGCTGCGGTTCGCCACCAACCTGGTCCTGGTCAACGTGCTGTTTGCCGCCGGAACGCTGGCCGGCCTGGTGCTCCTGGGTGCGTTCCCGGCGGCTGTCGCTGCCACCACGGTCCTCGCCCGGCTGCGCGCCGGCGAATCCGGACACGTGATGCGCGACTTCGTGGCCGTCTACCGCTCCCGGTTCCGGCACGCCAACCTGGTGGGCATTGTCTTCTGGCTGGCCGCCCTGGTGCTGGGCCTCAACCTGCTCACGGCCTCGGTGCCGTCCGGCGCCCAGGCTTCCCCGATGCACACCGTCCTCCTGCTCCTGTCCACGCTGGCCGGCGGGGCTGCACTCCTCGCGGCAGCCATCGCGGTAACCCTGTGCGGACGGTACCGCGACTCCGTCCGAAGCATCTGGCGGACGGCATTTGTCCTGCCGCTTGTTTCCCCTGTCATGACCCTGTCCCTGCTGGCAACCCTGGCTGCCGCCGTCGTCGTCTTTTCCGCCCTGCCGGTGCTGCTGCCGCTGGTCGGCGCATCGCTTCCGCTGCTGCTGTCCGGTTGGCTGGTGGCGCGCCGGCTGGCTGCGCTTGAAACCGTGGATCCCGCGTCCAACCATCCAGTCACTTCTCCCAGCCCAACCAGGTAGCGCTAACTGCCGTTTTGACACGCCATAACGACACTTAGCGCTACCTAGTTGGTATCTACAACGTTATAAAGAAAAGGAAAACCCGTGACCATCACCTCTCCTGCCGCAGAAGCCACCCTGGCCGTTGTGGCGCCCACTGTCATTACCGTCGAGCGTTCGGCCGTGGTGGCCCCCGTCAGCCGCCGCATCTTCGGTTCCTTCGTGGAGCACCTGGGCCGCTGCGTCTATGACGGCATCTACGAGCCGGGCCACCCGACTGCCAACGAGGACGGCTTCCGCCTGGACGTCATCGAACTCGTCAAGGAACTCGGCTCCAGCACCATCCGCTACCCCGGCGGCAACTTCGTCTCGGGCTACCGCTGGGAGGACGGCGTTGGCCCCCGGGACCAGCGGCCGGTACGCCGCGACCTCGCCTGGCACTCGCTCGAATCCAACCAGGTGGGCCTGGACGAGTTCGTCCGCTGGTGCAAGCTCACCGGCTCGGAGCTCATGATGGCCGTCAACCTGGGAACCCGCGGCATCGAAGCCGCCCTTGACCTGCTGGAATACACCAACCACCCGTCCGGCACCGCGCTGAGCGAGCAGCGCATCGCCAACGGCGCCAAGGATCCCTACAACATCCGGATGTGGTGCCTGGGCAACGAGATGGACGGGCCCTGGCAGATCGGCCACATGTCCGCCGAGGACTACGGAAAGCTTGCCGCCCGCACCGCGTCCGCAATGAAGACAGCGGACAAAAACCTGGAACTGGTGGTCTGCGGCTCGTCCGGATCCTCCATGCCCACGTTCGGCGAGTGGGAGCGCGTGGTCCTGGAGCACAGCTACAACTACGTGGACTACATCTCCTGCCACGCCTACTACCAGGAACGCAACGGGGACCTGGGCTCCTACCTCGCCTCCTCGCTGGACATGCAGTACTTCATCGAAACCGTGGTGGCCACGGCTGACCACGTCAAGCACAAGCTCAAGAGCAAAAAGACGATCCAGCTCTCCTTTGACGAATGGAATATCTGGTACCTGGACGAGCACCAGGCCTCCGACGAGGTCAACGAGGAATGGACCCACGCGCCGCGCCAGCTGGAGGACACCTACTCCGTGGCTGACGCCGTGGTGTTCGGCAACCTCCTCATGACGCTCCTGAAAAACCACGACCGGGTTGCCGCCGCGTCACTCGCACAGCTGGTCAACGTGATCGCGCCCATCATGACCGAACCCGGCGGAGCCACCTGGCGGCAGACCACGTTCTTCCCGTTCTCCGTCACGTCCCGGCTGGCCAAGGGCGAGGTCCTGAGGCCGCGGATCGACGCCGGAACCTACACGACGGCGGTGTACGGCGATGCCCCGCTGGTGGACTCAGTGGCAACCACCGACGCCGCCACGGGAGAATCGGCCATCTTCCTGGTGAACCGCAGCCTGACAGAGTCGATTGACGTGACTGTCAACGTCTCCGAACTCAACGCCGCCGTCATCACCGAGGCTGTGACCCTGCACGACGATGACGTGTACGCCAAGAACACCTTGCAGGACCAGGACCGTGTGGGCCTGAAGCAGCTCGACGGCGCCGTCCTGGAGGAGGGCACGCTCACCGTGACCCTGCCGCCTGTGTCCTGGTCCGCCGTCGCGCTCGGCTGACGTGGTCCGGCCAAACGCGTCTCCCGCCGGCCGCCCTGCTGTCCGACTGACAGTGGTGCGGCTGGCGGCGGTGCTGGCCGCCGTCGTCGTGCTGGTCCTGACTGGATGCGGGGCCGTGCCGCCGGCGTCGGACGTTCGCCCGGCCGCTGAACTCAGTGGTGACTTCTTCACCCACGATCCAGCCCTGGTGAAGGGCGGGAACGGCGAACCGTGGTTCATCTACTCGACGGGGAACGGGCAGGTGGCGGACGGCAACATCCAGGTGCGGCGTTCGGACGACGGCGTGAACTGGGAGTACGCGGGTGAGGTGTGGCAGGAGAAGCCGGCCTGGCTCAAGGAAGCGGTGCCGGGCGTGGACAACCTCTGGGCGCCGGAGCTCTACCAGCATGACGGCGTCTGGTACCTGTACTACTCCGCTTCGACGTTCGGGAAGAACCTTTCCGTGATCGCCCTGGCCACCAACACCACCCTGGACCCGGCAGACCCCGCCTACAAGTGGGTGGACCGGGGGCAGGTGATCTCCTCGAAGGGGGAGCGGTTCAACGCCATCGATCCCGGCATCGCCGAGGACACGGATGGAACGCCGTGGATGTCCTTCGGTTCCTTTTGGAACGGCTTGCAGGTGGTACAGCTGGAGTGGCCCGGAGGGCTCCGCGCCGATGCCGCGGAACCCATGGTGATCGCCGACCGGCAAGAACCGCCGAACGCCATCGAGGCGCCCTGCATCCTGCCGCACGACGGCGCCTACTACCTGTTCTTCTCCCGCGACTTCTGCTGCCAGGGCCTGAAGAGCACGTACAACATTGCCGTGGGCAGGGCGGACAGCATCGCCGGACCGTACGTTGATGCTGACGGAAAAGCACTGCTCGACGGCGGCGGCACGCCTGTGCTGGGCACGGCAGGCAACCGGGTGGGACCGGGCGGGCAGTCAATCTCCGGCGGGACGCTCGCCTACCACTACTACGCAAAGGACCTGGACGGCGCCTTCCGGCTGGGGCTGCTGGACCTGGAGTGGAAGGACGGCTGGCCCTCTGTGTCCCAGGACTGATGCGGGCCGGGCGCGCAGGGTCAGCCGCCCGCGCCTACCGTGGATTCGCGCGGCAGCACCTGGAACGCCGTCTCGATTTCCCGGGGCGGCGTCCCGTCCGGGTCCTTGATCCGTTCCATCAGCATGCGGATGGCGGTTTCGGCGATCTCGGTGCGGCCCGGGTCCACGGTGCTGAGCGTGGGGAGGGAGTAGCGGGTCTCATCCAGGTCGTCGAAACCGATCACCGCAACATCGTCCGGAACCCGGTATCCGGCTTCCTGCAGGACGCGCACGGCACCCTGCGCCAGGGTGTCGTTCAATCCGAAGACGGCATCAAAGTCGGCGCCGCGGTCCAGGAGGTCGTGCATGGCTGCCGCGCCGTTGGACCGGTGCCAGTCCACTACGTAGGCGACAATGCCGTCGTCGTACGGAATGCCTCGCGCTTCCAGCGCCTCACGGTAACCCCGCAGGCGCAGGCCGGCCGAGCCGATGACCTCCCCTTCGTGGGCACCCACCACGGCAATGCGCTTCCGGCCGATGTCCAGCAGGTGCTCGGTGGCTGCCCGGGCGGCGGTGACATTCTGCATGGTGACGTGGTCCGAGGCGCTGCCGAAGATGCGCTCGCCGAGCAGGACGATGGGCACGTCGGCCTTGATCAGGCCGGCGTCCTCCTGGCCGAGCGCCAGCGGGCTGAAGATCAGTCCGTCCGACATTTTCAGCCGCGGGCTGGCCATCACCTCGAGTTCGCGGCTGCGGTCGGCTCCGGTCTGTTCGATGAGGACCACCAGCCCCCGCTTGGCGGCGGCCTCGATCACCGCGTCCGCGAGTTCGGCGAAGTACGGCAGTTTCAACTGGGGCAGGGCCAGCGTGATGGCGCCCGTGTGGCCTGACCGGAGACTGCGGGCGGTGAGGTTGGGCCGGTATCCCAGTTCCTGGATGGCCTGTTCAACCTTGGCGCGGGTGGTATCCCGGACGTGCGGGTGGTTGTTGATGACGTTGGAGACGGTCTTGAAGGACACTCCTGCCACGCGGGCAACGTCGTGCAGCGTAGCCGCCATGGCGGTTCCCCCTTGTGTCGGTCCAGGGCTTAGATACCCATGAGGGTGATTTTACAACGTTGAATCCTTCAGCCGCGGAGCGGTCAGCGCCGTTTCCGGTCCTTGCCGCCGGAGCGTTCCTGCCGTTCGGCCATGCCGCGCTCGGCCCAGCGCTGCGACTTCCCGGCCGCTACCACCTTCTGGTGCCACTCCCGCTGGTAGGCGCGCTGGGCTGCAACATCGCTCCGCCGGGCGAGGGCTGCCAGCTCGCGTTGCAGCTTCAGGTAGCTGTGCCAGCGCCGATCGGTAAGCCTCCCGTCCGCGATGGCGTCCTGGACTGCGCAGCCCGGTTCGCCCTGGTGGGAGCAGTCCGCGAACCGGCAGTTCGCGGCCAGGTCCTCCACATCTGCGAACATTTCGCCCAGGCCGTCCTCGGCGTCGAACAGCCCGAAGCCCCGCACCCCCGGGGTGTCCATGAGGACCGTGCCGTTGGGCAGCGGCACCAGTTCCCGGGACGTGGTGGTGTGCTTGCCCTTGAAGTCACCGGAGCGCACCGCACCCGTGTGCTGGACCTCGTGCCCCACCATCGCGTTGATGAGTGTCGACTTGCCCGCCCCCGAAGGGCCCAGGAGCACGATGGTCCCGCCGGGAGGGATGTGCCACAGCAGTTCGTCGATGCCGTCCCCGCTTTCCGCCGAAGTGGTGACCACCTCCACGCCGGCGGCCTGCAGGATGACTTTCCCGACGACGTCGTCCGCCACCTCGGCCAGGTCCGCCTTGGTAATGATCACCAGGGGAGTGGCGCCGGAGTCCCACGCGGCAACAAGGGTCCGCTCCAGCCGGTTATGCGTGAGGGGCCGGTCCACCGGCACCACCACGCCCACCATGTCCATGTTGGCGGCCAGTAACTGCGCCGCGGAGGAGTCCTCAAATGCCCGCTTGCGGCTGAGCTCGGACCGGCGGGGCAGGACGCCCAGGATCTGGCGCTCCCCCGCCCGGTTGGGTCCGATCCACACCCAGTCGCCGGTCACGGCAGCCTCACCGGTCAGCGGGTACGGCACATGGAGGAGTTCGCCGTCCACGGCCACCAGCAGCAGGTTCCGGTCTACCCGGACCACGCGCCCCCGGCCGCTCGCTTCCGGCATGGGGTGGGCATCGAAATGATGGGCCACCGCGGCTGTGTACCCGTAGCCGGACGGCCCGTCAGTGCGTAAAGGGTTGTTGGTTGTGGTGCTGTCCAGGGCGTTGCCTGAAGAAGTATTCACTGTGGTTACCTCGGGAAGGTCCCCGATGCACCAGGAAGCTCTGGCGGAACCAGGCTGAGGAACGCCGCCGGGAAATTGTCAGGCGGGGCCGGTGCAGTCGAGGGAAATGGTCTGGTTGATGGGTGCAGGGCGCTCGCGGCGCGCGGCAATCGCAGTCATCAAAACCACCTCCATTCCCTCGGGGTCCCGTATTCTGCCAAGCCACGGCAGGGGGACGGGACCTACTCTAGCCGCGGCCTCCGCCGGGGGCCAGACCCCCGGCAGGAAAAGCCGGATCCAGTGCGCGCGGTTGTCAGCCCTGCAGCTCCAGTGCCCTCTTCTGGCGTGCAGAAATGGATGAGACGTACCCGCAGTTGCTGCAGGTGATGAGGTACTTCCGGGACGTCGTGAACACCGGAATGAAGAACAGGGTGAACTTGGTGGCCCGCTCTTCAAGGTGGTGGTGGACAAACGAGCGGCAGTACTGGCAGCTCGCCGCCTTGCCCTGAAGTGCTTTCTGTACCGTCTTGAAGCCAAAGAGAAGGAACATGGCCGGCCTTTCGGGTAGTCCGTATGCTGATGGTACGTATGCTTATGAACCACCCTAGGTGGTCCGTCGCGTATTTCTCATGGTGCGGGTTCTGCTGCTGCCTGGGGGAGTGCGGTGCGATACTGGGGGCAGGCAGCATTTCGGGCGTTTGGGGGACTTCGGAAACATGGCTCTGGACACGGCGACCCTCCGGATCGCATTCGGCCTGATGGCGCTGGTGCTGGTTGTCCTCTTCTACTTTTCCGCCTACCGGGTCACGCGGTCGCCGTACAGCGGCTGGTGGTGCCTGGCGCTGGTGTTTTTCCTGGCCGGTTCAGGATTTTTCCTGCTCGACGGCACTCCCCACCAGATCTGGGCCAACCCGCTCGGGAACGTGCTGCTGGTGCACGGCGGCGTGGCGGTCTGGGCCGGCGCCCGCTCCCTGCGCACGGTGCCGCCGCCGAAGTGGGCGTTTACGGGCATCCCCCTGGTCACGCTGATTGCCTCCGTCCTGGACAACCCGGCCACCAACACGTGGTCCGGCGGCCCGGTGTTCCTGGCCGCCATGACCCTTTCCATCGGCCTGGCGTCGCGGGAGCTGTGGCGTCTTGAACCCGGCTATTCACGCGTCAGGGTTCCCATGGCGGTGGCGGCTGGCGGGTTGGCTGTCTTTTACTTCTTCCGCTGGCTGGTTTTCCTGGCGGAAGGCCAGCACGGGCCCACCTTCGTGACAGTTTTCGGTTCCGCGGTGACCACCCTGGTGACCATGGTCCTGCTGGTGGTGGTTTCCTTCAGCATGGCCGCCCTGAGCAGCGAACAGCAGACCCGTGCCCTCCGGGTGGTGGCGTCCCGTGACGACCTGACCGGGCTGCTCAACCGGAAAGCCTTCCTGGACCTCGCTGCCGAGCAGCTGACGGACCATGACATCACCAAGGGCTCCGGGGCGCTGATCCTGGCCGACCTTGACCACTTCAAAGTGGTCAACGATACCTACGGGCATGCCGCCGGGGACTTTGCCCTGCAGTCCTTCGCGGACGCCTGCACCGCCACCGTCCGGTCCACGGACCTGGTGGGGCGGTACGGCGGGGAAGAGTTCGTCCTCCTTGTCCCGGGGGCCAGCGCGGAACGGGCCGAATTGATCGCCGAGGAAATCAGCCGGCGCCTGGCGTCGGCCCCCACGGTGGACGGGATAGAGATGCCCACCGCCAGTTACGGGATCTCCCTCTACGATTCCCGGACCCCCGACGTGGAGGAGCTCATCGCCTCGGCCGACGCCGCCCTGTACAGGGCCAAGTCACTGGGCAGGAACCGGACTGCCCGCAGCGACCGGCTGACGTAACCGGCCACCACCCTCCCGCAGCCTGCCGGACCCCGTTGTCAAACTGTGGCCTGCAAGGGGGGACATGGACCGGGGCGGCACGGAAGGCGGCTGATAAAATGGCCGGGTTGCAGGGCGGCCTTCATGCTGGTCCAACCAGCGCCGTATTCGAAGTAGGGGACCAGACGACATCATGACGGCAGGCGGGTCACACCTCGGGACTTCGGAGAGCAGGCCTGGCGCGCCCGTCAAGGCCTCCGGCCCGGCAAAAGGCCACGCCTACCTTGCCACCATTGAAGGTTTTGTTGGCTCCCTCATGATGTTTGTCGGTTCGATCGGGACCGGCTGGATAGCCAACGGCTCACCCATGATCCGCCAGCCGGTGGTCATCGCGCTCCGCACCGAAGGCTGGGGCGTCACCGTCTCCACCATCCTGCTGACCGTTGGCGCCATGGTGCTGATGCGGTCCTGGCTGCGGCTGGGGCAACGGCTTGCGGACTGGGGAAAAAATTCGCTGCGTTCCGTGGTGATCGCCATCTCTGCCTGGTCCCTGCCACTGCTCTTCTGCGTGCCGGTGTTCTCCCGGGACGTGTACGCGTACACGGGGCAGGGCCGGCTGGTGATGGAGGGCCAGAATCCCTACGAGGTGGGCATCTCCACGCTCAACAACTGGTTTGCCCTCGGTGCCGATCCGGCCTGGGCGGAAAACCGGACGCCGTACGGCCCGTACTTCCTGTGGCTGGCACGCGGCGTGGTGGGGCTAACGGGAGCCCAGCCGGACGTGTCCGTCCTGCTCTTCCGCCTGCTGGCCGGCGTCGGCGTGCTGCTGTGCGTTATCTACGTGCCGAAGCTTGCGGAGCTGCACGGCATCAATGGCGCGCGGGCGCTGTGGATCGCCGTTGCGAATCCGTTGTTCCTGATCAGCTTCATCGCCAGCGCCCACAACGACGCCCTGATGGTGGGCCTCGCCGTGGCCGGCGCCTATTTCGCCGCCACGCGCCGCTACCTGCTGGGCATCCTCCTGGTCACAGCGTCCATCGGCATCAAGCCGATCACCGTGCTGCTGCTGCCGTTCATAGGAGTGATGTGGGCAGGTGCCTCCGCGTCCTGGCCCCGCAAGTTCCTGATATGGGGCGCGACGGCGGGCATCAGCTTCGGCGTGCTGCTCCTGAGCGGTATCCCCTATAACCTGGGGATCGGCTGGACCTGGGCCATCATGGACCCCACCCCCGGCTACACAGGCTATTCGCCCTCAGGCTTCCTGGGCCAGCAGGTGGAAATGCTCGCCAACGCGCTGGGCCTGCCGGGCGGAACACTCGCCACGTGGCTGCGAACCGGCATGAAGTGGGCCGCCATCGCGCTGGTGCTGCTGCTGATGTTCCGCGGCGACTATTCGCGGGCGGTGCGCCGGATGGCGCTGGCGTTCACCGCCGTCGTGATGCTCTCGCCCATCATCCAGCCCTGGTACATCCTGTGGTTCCTGCCGTTCCTGGCCGTTACCGGGATCCGGGACGACTGGCAGATCCGCTCCCTGTATGTGGGCGTCACGTTCTTTGTGGTGTTCGGCGCGCAGGACCAGCTCTCCGTGTGGTCGTTCGTGGAGCTGCCCATTGATGCGTCGTCCCTGGCGTTCGTGACGGCCCTTGCCTTCACGTTCTACCTTCTATTCCTCGATGTGCATACACGCAAGCTGCTGATCGAGGGCAGGCCGCTGGACCTGGCGAAGCGCGGCTGGCGCTGGATCCTGGAGCGGCGGCACGGCCTGCAGAACGCGGGCAACCGCTAGCTACGCGCCCGCGGCCACCGGCGACGGCGTCTTCCGGCCGAGCTCGGCCGTCCGCTTCACGGACCACCAGAGCAGGACCACCAGGAGCACGTTGCGGGTGGTGAGGATGGCTGCCATCACGGGGTGGGCATGGATGAGCGGCGTGTAGAAGAGCGGGTAGATCACGAAGGTGGTCATGGCGATGCCCATCAGCAGGGCTGCCGGCACTTTCCAGCGCGCCCAGTCGTGCGTGAGGCCAGCGATGATCACCGGCGCCAGCCAGATGATGAACTGCGGCGAGCCCACCTTGTTGAAGACGATGAACGCGGTGACCATCATGAGGGAACCCTCGAGGAACAGTTCCTCACGTTCGGCGCCGCGGTTCATTGCGCGGACCAGCAGGATGGCGGCCCCCACGGCGGCGAGGATGAGCAGCGGCTGCATCAGGAACGCCGCCGTGCCGGCTCCCGGGCCGTAGACCTCGGTGGAATTGATGGCCGTGTTGTCCGCCATTTTGGAGCCGGCGATGTTGAAGACGCTCAGCCAGACCCAGGGCGTGGAGAAGGTGGCCTCCAGCTGCATGCCGCGCTCGCCCTGGTTGGTGAGGAAGTCCATGATGTGCGGCAGGCCGCCGGAAAGCCAGGTGCCCAGGGCTACGACGGCGGTGACGGCGACGCCGGACAGGACAACCTGGATGCGCTTGTGGCTGGCGATCACGATGGGCGCCAGCACCGCTGCCGGCCACACCTTGATCCAGGTGGCGATGCTGAGCAGGATGCCCGCCACCACCGGCCGCTCTGCGGCGTACAGCAGCGCGATCAGGACAATGGGGGCGGTGATGCCTTCCACCCGGGCGAAGCTGAGGTAGCCCATAAAAACGGTGAAAAAGAGCCACCACCAGGCGGGGGCTATCCCGCTGGCCTTCCGCCGTCCGCGGGTGAGGTAGAAAAGCCCGACGGCGTTGAGGGCTGCGATGAGCAGGAACCAGACCAGGAGGTAGAGGCCTGGCCCCGCGATGTTCGCGAGGAAGATGGGAATCTGTGCCAGGACGGGATAGACCCAGGGGCTGATTTTGCCGTCGAGGTCCGCGGGGTTGTACCCGTCCATGGCCCACTGGCGGTACTGCTCGGTGTCACTGAAGGTATCGCCGTGCAGGAAGAAGGACGCCATCCAGCCCAGGAAGTAGAGATGGACGACGGCGAAGCCCCACCACACGCTGGAAGGGCGGGCGAACCAGTCCACCACCTTTGCGGGAAGGACCCTGCTGCGGATGCTGACCAGGCGGTCAAAGAACCTCGTGGAAATGTCAGGACTCCTTGAGCGCGGGGGTTGCCGCCGGTGTCTTCTTGCCCAGCGAATACAGCCGGCGGACGCTCCAGAGGAACAGGACCACCAGGAGGACGTTCCTGATGGTCAGCACCAGGGCCATCCACGGGTTGTTGTGGCTGAGGGCGTCGTAGAACAGCGGGTAGATGAAGTAGGTGGCTACGGCGATGACGATCAGCATGGCGGCCGGGACGCGCCACTCACGCCAGCTGTGCGCCAGTCCGACCGCGACGGCGGGGGCGAGCCACACCATGAACTGCGGGGAGCCCACCTTGTTGAAGACCACAAATGCTGTGGCAAGCGTCAGGGCGCCGGCCAGGAGGAGTTCCGCGCGGTCCACGCCGCCGCTGGCTTTTCCGTTATGCAAGGCCCAGAACGTCAGGCCGGCCACCAGGAGTGCGGCGAGGATCAGGAGGGGCTGCATGAGGACGGACATCACGGCGGTACCGGGGCCGTCCACCTGCATGGAGTTGATGTCCGTGTTCATGTACATCCGTGAATCACCGATGTTCAGGACGGACAGCCAAAGCCACGGGGTGGTGAAGGTGGCTTCGAGCTGCATGCCGCGGTCACCCTGCTGGGTGAGGAAGTTCAGCAGCTTGGTGACACTGCCAACCGCCGCGGCAAGCGCAACGACGCCCGCCGTCGTCGCGATTCCTGCCAGCACCACCTGGAGCCTGTTCTTCAGGACGGCGAACAGGGCCAGCATCACGGCGGCCGGCCAGACCTTCACCCAGGTGCCGATGGCCAGCAAAACAGACGCGATGAAGGGACGGTGCACGCCGTAGGCGAGGGCCACCAGCACCAGCGGGGCGGTGAGGCCGTCCACCCGGGCGAAACCCAGCCAGCCCATCATGAAGGTGAAGACAAGCCACCACCAGCCGGCGGGGATGGCCTCTTTGGTGCGGCCGCGTTCGGTCAGTTTGAGCAAGGCCCAGCCGTTGAGGAAGGTGGTCATCAGGACCCAGAGGAAGAAGAATGGTCCGGGCCCGGCGATGCCGGCGATGGCCATGGGGATGAGCGCGAGGATGGGGTAGACCCAGGGGCTGGGGCCGCCCGTGAGGTTGGCGTCGTCGAAACCGGCCATGGCCCAGTCGCGGTAGATGAAGGTATCGCTGAACGCCTCACCGCGGAGGGAGAGCGAGGCGGCGAAGACGAGGAAAACAAGGTGCACCACGATGAACCCGCCCAGGAGGCCGCGGCCGGTGTTCAGCCGGTCGCGCACCGGTGCCGGGAGGATGACGTTGCGGATCCGGGTGAGATTGCCGAAGAAAGCGTCGGTGGAAATGGCGGAATCCTTGTCAGGTCGTTGCACAGACAGGTCGTTGCGCAGTGGTGCACGGGTCATGCCGGGAGACTTCTCCGGGGCATTGGAGGCGTTCAAAAACAGCTTCCACTCCCCATCAACTCTAAGTGACCACCCCTCGGGGCCCGTAATTGCTGTGCCTGCTGCCAGGAGTACGTGCCGCTGACCTGCGCTTCTTTATTACTTGATTTTTCAAGTTGCTGGCGGCGCCGTGCTAGGGCATTATGAACTGGGCAGTAAGATGCCCTGCCGCGTCGGTAGCTTGGGGGAGCGGAACGGCGCTTGTCCCACCCCTAAAACACTAAGGCTAGACCCATGACCGCCAACTTTCCTCTGACCTTGACCGTCGCAGACCGCGCAAGCATGGACAGCGAGCTCGACGCCGCTGTCACCGCTGCCAAGGCCCACGCCCTCGCTGAGAAGCGCCACGGCATCCTTGTCACGCGGCACGGCGCGGACAAGTTCACGGTGGCCCTGAGCGAGACGGTCCCCTTCGGCCTGACGCGCGAACACCAGGCCTGGTAGCCACCTTTTCCTGTTGAGACGGGTCCGGCGCTGCTAGCTGCCGGGCCCGTTTCCAGTTACACGGCCGCTGCGCTGCTGCAGCCTGTCGATATGCTTGGACGCTTCCGCTTTGCTGAGGTCCGCCGGGAGCTCTTCCCCTGCCTCCCGCGCCAGCGTGTCCAGGTAGCTCCGCTGCGCCGCGGTCATGGGTTCATCTCCCGTCACCCAATCTTCCGGGTCCCGGTTGAGGCCTGCGTCCGGTTCAGGCGTAGAGCTGCCGATGGTTTCCTTGTTTTCGCTCATGCCAGAAAGTCTAGGCTGGGCCCCCGACAGTTTGAACGCCCGGCTGCCCGGAAACCATCATCGAGGCGCTTTGAGCAGGCGTTCGGCGCCCATGATCTTTCCGCTCAATACACCGAGCCCTCGAGCAGCTCGGAAAGCCGACTTGCGGCACGCCGCAGTTCCGGAACTCCGGCCTTCAGTGTTGCTTCGCTGGCTGCCTCGACGGGACTGGTCAGCGAAATCGACTCGCTCGGGGTCCGCCCTGTCCTGTTGCGCACGGCAACCGCCACCGAGAGCACTCCCGTGGCGCGCTCATCAGCGGAGTACGCGTACTCGGCGCCGGGCTCCGGCAGCCTTGAGCGAAGCTCGGCTGCCGTGAGGTTCGGGTCCTCCTGGCCTGCCGCAACAGCCGCCCGTACCACCTGCTGAAGCTCGTCATCGGACCATGAAGCCAGCAGGATTTTTCCCGCGGCCCCCAGCGTGAGGGGCAGGCGCTTGCCCAGCGGAAGGTCATAACGCAGGGGCGCTTCGCCATCCACGCGTGCCACCAGGATCCGCTCGAAGCCCAGCCGCGTGTACAGCGACGCCGTCAGTCCGGTCTGCGAGGCAACCTGCTGCAGGATGGGACGGGCCGCGACCACGAGTGGATCGTTTTCCAGGAAACTCCTCGCGGCCGGCAGGACGGCCGGCCCAATCCGGTAGGACTTGTCCGTCTGGCTGACCATGCCGAAATCCTGAAGCACGCGCAGGATTCTCAGGGTTGTTGGGAGGCTCATGCCGCAGGTCTTGGCAAGATCACTGAGGCGCTGCGGGCGCTCGGCCCGCTGGAGTTCCGCGAAAACCTCCAAGGCCCTGGAAAGGGAGCGCATGTTGGAGGCCTTGGGGCCCTCCTCAGCCGGGGTTTCCGTTGATGTCGTCATCGCCATTCTTTCATTCTATGTAAGTTCCTTGCGCTTGACAGCAGGTGTGTCTGCTGTCACTATTTCTCTGTACGCAATATAGTTTCATTCTGTGAAATACCGCAACGCGGAGTGAAAGCACGCACAGTGAGAAGGAATCCATGACAACGGAGTCAGTCACAGCCAAACCCGAAAGCCCTGCCCGGGTGGCACCGTCTGTGCTGGCCGGCATCGGCGCGTTCGCCGCCGTCGGCGTCTACGTCCTGGTCAGTTCGATTGAGCTCGGCCTGTGGACGTCGCTGGGCCCCGGCCCGGGCCTGTTCCCCTTCGCCATGGGCGCCGTCCTTGCCGCGATGTCCGTCGTCTGGCTGCTCCAGGAGCTCCGGCGGCCGAGCGAAACGGCCGAAGGCGTGGACCGCGCACTGGTCATTGCCGTCGTCGTGAGCCTCGTGATCCTCGCGGCCGTGATGGACCTGCTCGGCTTCCAGCTGAGCATGTTCCTCTTCCTGATGTACCACCTGAAGCTGCGCGGCGGCAGGGCCTGGCCTTCCTCCCTGATCACCTCACTCGCCGGCAGCGTGGGCGCCTTCTACGCCTTCAACTACGGCCTCAACGTGGCACTGCCCGTCTCAGCCTTCCCCCTGCTGAACACGATCGGACTCTGAACGTGGATATCTTCAACGAACTTATGGGCGGCTTTGCGGCCGCCATGACCTGGCAGAACCTGCTCTTCGCCTTCCTCGGCTGCCTCCTGGGCACGATCATCGGCGTCCTGCCCGGCATCGGCCCGGTAGCCGGCGTCGCGCTGCTCATCCCCCTCACCCTGAACCTGGACGCCACCGGAGCGATCATCATGCTCTGCGCCATCTTCTACGGCACGGCCTACGGGGGAACCATCACCAGCGTCCTGCTGAACACCCCCGGTGAGGCTGCCTCTGCCATCACCACCATCGACGGCTACGCCATGACCAGGATCGGCAAGGCCGGCGCCGCACTGACCATCGCCGCCGTCGGATCCTTCGTGGGCGGCACCATCGCCACCCTGGGCCTGGTGGCGGCCGCCAAACCGCTGGGAGAACTGGGTTTGCTCGTAGGCCCGCCCGAGTTCTTCGCGCTGATGGTGGTGGGCATCTCCCTGCTCGTGGCCCTCGCCGGCAAATCCATGGTCAAGGCCGTCATTTCCGGCGCGCTCGGCCTGCTGATCGCCATGGTGGGAATCGACCCCGTAGCCGGCGCGCCCCGGTTCACCTTCGGCATGGACCGGCTCCTGGACGGTGTCAGCTTCGTCGCCGTGATCGTGGGTGTCTTCGGCCTGTCCGAACTGCTGTCCTACCGAAAGGGCAACGCCACCCCCAACGTGCACGCCCCCAACCTGCGTTCCCTGCTTCCCACCGGCAATGAATGGCGCCGCAGTGCCCCGGCCATGGCCCGCGGCACCGGCATCGGGTTTGGCCTGGGACTCATCCCGGGCATGACCGGCTCCGTGTCATCCCTGCTCTCCTACGGCGCCGAGAAGAAGTTCTCCCGCTACCGCAACGAACTCGGCAAGGGCGCCATCGAAGGCGTCGCCGGCCCGGAAACGGCCAACAACTCCCACGCCAACGCCGCCCTGATCCCGCTGTTCACCCTGGGCATCCCGGCATCACCCACCATCGCGGTGCTCATGGGAGCCTTCCTCCAGCAGGGCCTCACCCCGGGACCCACCCTCTTCACCGAACACTCCGACATCGCATGGGCCATCATCGCCAGCCTCTTCATCGGCAACCTGCTCCTGCTGGTCCTGAACGTTCCCCTGGTGGGACTGTGGACCTCCATCCTCCGGGTTCCCACCACCATCCTCACCGCCCTGATCCTGCTCTTTATGGTCATCGGCGCGTACACCATCAACTTCAGCGTCTTCGATGTCTTCGTCATGATCGGGTTCGGACTCCTGGGCCTGGCCCTCCGGCATCTGGACATCCCGCTGGCTCCCATGGTGCTGACCCTGGTGCTCGGGCCCCTGATGGAACGCTCGCTGCGCGAATCCCTCGAAATCTCCCAGGGTGACTTCAGCATCTTCACCAGCCGTCCCATCTCAGCAGTCCTGATCGGCCTTGGACTGCTGATCATCTTCAGCCCGCTCCTCAAGCTCCGCAAGCCGAAGGCGCTCAACGAAGATCCCGAAACCTAAACCACCCCGCACTTACCCCCAACACCCGCTTCAAAGGAGAAGAACCATGAAAACCCGTCCGCGTATCGCCGCCGCCCTCGCGGCTGCATCCCTGATCGCCCTCACCGGCTGCGGCGCCAATGCCGGAGCCACCAACGCCTCCGCCAGCGACTTCCCAAGGAAGGGCAAGACGATCGAGCTGGTCGTGGCCTTCTCCTCCGGCGGTGCCGTGGACACGGCCGCCAGGCTCATCCAGCCCATCCTGGAAAAGGAACTCGGCACGAACGTCGAGGTCATCAACAAGCCCGGAGCCGGCGGCCAGATTGGCTACACCCAGCTGACCAGCGCTGCACCCGACGGCTACACCATCGGTGCCACCGGTTCCCCGTCCGTCGTCGTTTCGCCCCTGGACCCTGCCCGCGGTGCCAAGTACACCCGCGACAGCTTCCAGCCCCTCGCCCGCCAGGTCATCGACCCCACCGTCATCGCAGTCCAGCCGGACAGCCCCTACACAACGCTGAAGGAACTCCTGGACGCCGCCAAGGCAAACCCCAAGTCCATGACCGCCAGCACCACCGGGCTCCAGACCGGTGAACACTTCGCCATGGCGCAGATCCAGGAAGCCACCGGTGCCGAGTTCGCCCCCGTGCACTTCTCTGAAGGCGCTTCCCAGGCCACCACTGCATTCCTGGGCAAGCACGTGGACATCCTCGTGGCCAACGTCAGCGACGTGGTTGACCTGACCAAGCAGGGCAAGGCCCGCGTCCTGGGCGTCATGTCCGCTGAAAAAGCTCCCTCGCTGCCGGACGTTCCCACGTTCAAGGAAGCCGGCTACGACCTCACTGCAGGCACCGCCCGCGGCTACTCAGCACCTGCCGGACTGCCTGACGAGGTGGCGGAGAAGCTTGAAACAGCAATCCAGAAGGCCATCGAAGACCCTGCCGTGGTGCAAAAAATGGACGACCTCGGCCTGCAGACCAGCTACCTCTCCGGCGAGGACTACAAGCAGTTCTGGGCCGGACAGGAAGAGGACTTCAAGAAGGTCCTGCCGCTGGTCCAGAAGACCGACTGACCCTCCCGCAATCACCGGACGGAAGAAACCATCATGACAACCCCAGCCCTTGACACCATCGACGCCGACTTCCCCCGCCCTGACCGGGACGTGGTGGACCGCCTCGCCAAGCTTCCGGCCGCCAACATTGGTGACGCCATGGACCGGCTCGGCGTTGCGGACTCCGGCATCCAGGCCATCTGGCCGGGTGCCGTCCTGGCCGGTCCCGCCTTCACAGTGTGGACCCGGCCCGGCGACAACCAGGGCATCCACAAGGCATTGGAGCTGGCCCGGCCCGGAGACGTCATCGTGGTGGCCGGGGGCGGCGACGCCTCCCGCGCCCTGCTCGGCGAACTCATCGGCGAGCGGGCCATCAACCTCGGCATCGCCGGCTTCGCCCTGGACGGAGCAGCGCGCGACGCCGAGGCGCTGGGTGAGATCGGCATGCCCGTCTTCGCCCGGGCTACTTCCCCCGCCGGCCCCTACAAGAACGGCCCCTTCCGCCTGGGGACACCCCTCGCCTTCGGCGGTGTCCCCGTGCTGCCGGGCGATGTGATTGTCGGTGACTCCGACGGCCTCGTAGTGGTTCCCCGGGACCAGGCGGCCGCCGTCGCAGAGGCTGCAGAAGCAGTTTTCGCCGACGAAACCAACCGCCGGCAGGCCATCGTGGCAGCCCGGTCCTAGAGCAAGAAAGACAGAGAGAACCATGACAGCGGTAACCGTTATTGGCCTCGGCGAAGCCGGCGCCACCTACGCCGCGGCACTTCACGCCGCAGGCCATGACGTCACGGGCTTTGACCCTGTTGCGCCCACCACCCCTGCCGGCGTCGCCCGCGCAGCAACAGCAGCGGAAGCCTGCACCGGGGCCGGCATCGTCCTGGTGATGACCGGCGCCGCCGCGGCGCGCAGCGTGGCCGAGGAGTGCCTTCCGGTCCTGGATGCAGGCAGCTGCTACGCGGACTTCACCTCGTCCTCGCCCGGCGTCATGCAGGAGCTCGGACAGCTGCCCGGCAAAGCCGACTTTGCCGACGTCGCCATCCTGGGTCCCGTCTCCGCGCTGGGGGAGAAGACGCCCCTCATGGTCAGCGGGCCCGGAGCCCAGGCAGTGGCGGACCTCCTCTCCCCGCTGGGTGTCGCCGTCGAAATTGCCGAGGGTGAGCCGGGCGCGGCCATGGCGCACAAGCTCCTTCGCAGCGTCCTGATGAAGGGCCTTGCGTCGGTGGTGGTGGAGGCCGTGACTGCCGGCCGCGCCGCAGGACTGGAAGAGTGGATCCGTGCCCAGATCGCCAGCCAGCTGGCCGGCGACGGCCAGGCCGTCATCGACAGGTTCCTCACCGGCACTGCCAAGCACGCGGTGCGCCGGTCCAAGGAAATGCAGGACACCGCCAGCTACCTGGCGGACCTGGGAGTGCCGGCAGAGATGACCGCGGCCTCCGCCGCTGCGCTGGCACGGATAGCCCAGGAAACGGCACCAGCCTTGCGCTGACCGCAGAGTCGGGCAGAATCAGGAACGGGTATTACGTGAACCACCACCTAACCGGCGTCCCGCCGTCAGGAGCAGCAGCATGATCGGCATCTGGGCACTCGGCGCCTACCTTGCCGTGATCCTGCTGTGGACCACCGTGCTGAAGCGCAGCGTGGGGGAGGCCATGATCCTCGGTTTCCTCGCGGTGCTCCCGTTCACCGGTACGGCAGCGGCCCGGATCGGTTTGGATGCGCTGTACTCCGCCATCACCGACGAGATTGTCTACGCCACCATGGCGTTCGTCTTTATGGGCTACCTGCTGGACAGGACGGGAGTGCTGGACCGGCTGATCGACCTGCTGAACTCACTGATCGGCGGGGTCAAGGGCGGTCCGGCGTGGGTGTCCACGGTGGCGTCGGCGGGATTGGGCAGCGTGGTGCACAACCAGGCCGCCATTGCCGCCACGGTTGGCTCGGTCACCATCCCATGGATGGAGAAATCCAGGCTGGACAAGCCCGCGGCAGCAACCCTGGTGGCCGGCAACGCGGGGATGGGCATCACGTTCCCGTTCAGCGCCTCGATGTTCGTCCTGGTCGGGTCCGCCACCGTCGGGCCCCTCCTGGACATCAACGCACTGGTCCTGCCGCTGCTGTTCGGCGGCCTGTGGTGTTTCCTGCACCGGCTGATCGTCACCTGGCTCCTGATCCGCAAGAGCGGGATGGCGCCGCTCGATGCAGCGCACCGGCTGTCCGTCCCGGCGGCGTTCGGCCGCGGCTGGGCCACGCTGCTGCTGTTCGTTGTGGTGGCCATTCCGCTGGTGATCACCTCCGGCGCCATCGCCAAAGCTCTTTCGGACTGGACCGGGGGAGATGTCACCAAGGCTGTCAGCGTCATTGTGTGGATTCCCGTGGTCCTCATCATCACAGGCCTCCTGCTGGGCCGGAAGAAGCTGCCCGGGGATGGGCGGGCGTGGTGGGCGCTGCTGCAGGACTCGGCGCCGCGCTTCGGGATTGTGGGAGTGACCGTGGTGTTCGCCTTCGCCGGTGCCAACGCGCTGGCAGCCACCGGGCTGCCGCAGCAGATGACGGAACTGCTGAACGGGATGAACCTGCCGCTGTGGCTCCTGGCCATCCTGATCGGGCTGATCGTCATCGCCGTGGCCGCACCGCTGTCCGCCACGGCCACCATGGCCGCCGTCGGAACCGTCGGCGTCGCTGCCCTGGTGGCTGCCGGCGTTCCGGCAACCACGGCCGCTGTGGCCGTCCTGGTCTTCTCCTCCTGCGAAGCGGCGGTCCCGCCCGGGGGCGCCCCGCTGTACGTGGCGTGCGGCATCGCGGATGTGGACCCCATCACAACGTTCCTCCGGCTGCTGACCCACTACGCCCTGCCGCTGCTGGGTATCGGCGTCCTGATCATCCTCGGCATCCTGCCCATCTAAGGACTACCACCATGCACACCATCCGAAGGGCCATCGAAGTCCTCTTCGTCCTCACCCTCGCAGCGCTGCTGCTTGGCGGCATTGTGTTCGTGGCCGGGCAGGCCATCGCGCTGGCGGCCGGCCAGGGGCACTGGCTCACACTGCTCAACGACACCATCAAGGCGCCCATGTGCATCGCGGCGTCCATCTGCGCCATCGCAGGGTTCCTGCTCAGCTACAAGCGCCACGAGAACCAGGAACAGCCACAGGAAGCAGGGGCCCGGTGAGTCCTGCCGCCGAAGACGGACACTACCCGACGTTCGCCGGGCTGCTGGAGCGGGAGGGGGCCCTGGCGGGCACCTCCTGGGGGCTTTTTCCGGACGCAACCCGCGGGACGCCGTCGTTCATTACTCCGCAGGCGATGCTGGAAGCGCGGAACTGCATCCGTACCGGCCGCGCCTTTGGCCTGGACTATCCGGCCGAGGCCTTCGATCCCGGAATGTCCCTCAAGCGCGGCGCTCCCCGGCACACCATCTACTCCGCGCACCCTGCCCACCGCGACGACTTCCTGGACGGGTACTACCTTCAGGGGTCCACGCAGATCGACGGGCTGCGGCACCGCCGCGCGGACGACGTGGGCTTCTACAACGGCACACCGGACCACCGCATCAAGGAGGGCACGCCGGACCTTGGCATCCAGGAATGGGCGGACACCCCCATCGCGGGCAGGGGAGTGCTGCTGGACCTCGCCGGGTACCGGGCCGGTCAGGGTGCTCCCATTGACCATGCCGCAGGCGAACCACTGGGCCTTGACCTGATTGAGGCGGTGCTGGCAGCCCAGTCCGTGAGCCTCCGGCAGGGCGACATCCTGATGCTCCACACCGGCTGGTGCGAGTGGTTCCTTGGCCTGCGGCCGGAGGACAAGCAGCGGATGCGGGAGAGCCGGCGGGCTACGGGCGTTGCCCAGTCGGAGGAGTTTGTCGGGTGGGCCTGGGACCACCGGCTGGCGCTCCTCGCGGCGGACAACTTCGCCTTCGAATGCCTGCCTGCGCTGCCTGCCAGCCCGTACCGCGAATCGGCCCCGAATGACCATGGCATGATGCACCAGCAGCTGCTCGCCAAGCTGGGCATGCCGTTGGGGGAGCTGTGGCGCCTGGGACCGCTGGCCCGGCACATGCGCACTACCGGCCAGTGGGACGCGTTCGTCACCATCAAGCCGCTGAACGTCACCGGCGGGACCGGATCACCCGCGAATGCCACAGCCCTGATGTGACGCTTGCCTGAACGTGTCCCCTGAGCGTGTCCCCTGAACGACGCCGCTACGGCAGCCGGGTAGGCCGCAGGAGGCTCGGAACGCCGGCCTGAGCGCGGTCCAGCGGAACGGGGCTGACGAGCACCGCAGGTCCCCGGTGCAGCAGGCCACTGGACAGTGCCCGGCAGCGGATGCCGCCCCGGCCCCGCATCGCTGCATGGGCGCCCGGTGCCAGCACCTCATTCATCCACGCGCACGGGTGCGCGGGACGGCCACCGTGGAAATGGACCAGCGACCCGTTGGACTCCAGCGCGAAGTCCGCACCCACGAGCGGAGCCAGCTGGGCGCCCCGGAGTATGACGTTCCGCCGGGTGGCCAGCGGGTCAAAGGGTCCGGCGCCCAGTTCAGCGGCGATGGCTTCGAGGGATTCGACGGCGAACAGGGTCACCGCCGCGTCCATGTGGGCGGCCTTGCCGAAGAACCGGTCGCCCACAATCCCCTTGCCCGCCACCACCTCAGCCTGGGCGGCGTCAATGGTGGGAACATCCGCAGGCCCGTCCTTCGCCCGGCCGAAGTAGGCGTGCGAGGGGGACACCAGCAGGTGCAGGATCTCGACGCCGTACCGGTATGTTTGCCCAGGCTCAACCACCGACATAGGCCGCCAAATGCTCGCCGGTCAGTGTGGGCCGCGCCGCCACAAGCTCAGCCGGCGTGCCCTCGAAAACGATCCGGCCGCCGTCGTGCCCTGCTCCCGGCCCCAGGTCGATCAGCCAGTCGGCGTGCGCCATCACCGCCTGGTGGTGCTCGATGACGATCACCGACTTCCCGGAGTCCACCAGCCGGTCCAGCAGGCCGAGCAGGTTCTCGACGTCGGCCAGGTGCAGGCCGGTGGTGGGCTCATCCAGGACGTAGACGTCGCCCTTCTCCGCCATCTGGGTGGCGAGCTTGAGCCGCTGGCGCTCGCCGCCGGACAGCGTGGTCAGCGGCTGGCCCAGGCTGAGGTAGCCCAGGCCGACGTCGTCCAGCCGCTTGAGGATGGTCCGCGCCGGAGGGGTCTTGGCCTCGCCCTCGGCGAAGAAGCCGGCGGCCTCCGTCACGGACATGTCCAGCACCTCGGCGATGTTGCGTCCGCCGAGCGTGTATTCCAGGACGGCGGCCTGGAAGCGGCGGCCCTCGCAGTCCTCGCACGGCGACTCCACTGTTGCCATCACGCCCAGCTCGGTGAAGATGACGCCGGCGCCGTTGCAGGTGGGGCAGGCGCCCTCGGAGTTGGAGCTGAACAGGGCCGGCTTCACGCCGTTGGCCTTGGCAAACGCCTTGCGGATAGGCTCAAGCAGGCCGGTGTAAGTCGCAGGGTTGCTGCGCCGGGACCCCTTGATGGCGCCCTGGTCGATCACCACCACGCCCTCGCGCTTGGCCACTGAGCCGTGGATCAGCGAGCTCTTTCCCGAGCCGGCCACGCCCGTCACCACGCAGAGGACGCCCAGCGGGATGTCGACGTCGACGCCCTGGAGGTTGTGCGTGGAGGCGCCGCGCACCTCGAGTGCCCCGGTCGCCTTCCGGACGGTCTCCTTGAGGGAAGCGCGGTCGCCGAGGTGCCGGCCGGTGATGGTGTCACTGGCCCGGAGGTCCTCCACGCTGCCCTCGAAGCAGACTGTGCCGCCGGCGCTGCCGGCACCCGGCCCGAGGTCGACGACGTGGTCGGCGATGGCGATGGTCTCCGGCTTGTGCTCCACCACCAGGACGGTGTTGCCCTTGTCCCGCAGCTGCAGCAGCAGCTGGTTCATCCGCTCGATGTCGTGCGGGTGGAGCCCGATGGTGGGTTCGTCGAAGACGTAGGTGACGTCGGTGAGCGAGGATCCGAGGTGCCGGATCATCTTGGTGCGCTGCGCCTCGCCGCCGGACAGGGTGCCGGCCGGCCGGTCCAGACTGAGGTAGCCCAGGCCGATGTCGGAGAACGAGTCGAGCAGGTGCTGGAGTCCTTTAAGGAGGGGAGCCACCGAGGCGTCCTTCAGCCCGCGGACCCACTCCGCGAGGTCGCTGATCTGCATCTGGCACAGCTCGGCAATGTTCTTGCCTTTGATTTTCGAGGACAGTGCTTCCTTGGTCAGCCGCGTCCCCTCGCATTCGGGGCACAGCTGGAACGTGACGGCCCGCTCCACGAAGCGGCGGACGTGCGGCTGCATTGCCTCCACGTCCTTGGACAGCATGGACTTCTGGATCTTCGGAATGATGCCCTCGAAGGTGAGGTTGACGCCCTCCACCTTGATCTTGGTGGGCTCCGCGTAGAGCATCGTGTCCAGCTGCTTGGCGGTGAATTTGGCGATGGGCTTGTCCATCGGCAGGCCCATCCCCTCGAACAGCCGGCCGTACCAGCCGTCCATGGAGTAGCCCGGAACTGCCAGCGCGCCCTCGTTCAGTGACTTGCCGTCGTCGTACAGTGCTGTGCGGTCGATGTCGCTGACGTTGCCCATGCCCTCGCACCGCGGGCACATGCCGCCGAGGTAGACCGCCTGGCTGACCACGGCCTTTTCCACCCGGCCGCCCTTGTCCGTGGACATCACGCCGCTGGCTTTGCGGGTGGGCACGTTGAAGGAGTAGGCCGTGGGTGGGCCGACGTACGGGGTGCCGAGGCGGCTGAAGAGAATGCGCAGCATCGCGTTGGCGTCGGTGGCGGTGCCCACGGTGGATCGCGGATTGGCACCCATCCGTTCCTGGTCGACGATGATGGCCGTCGTCAGGCCTTCGAGGAAGTCCACCTCGGGCCGGGCGAGGCTCGGCATGAAGCCCTGCACGAAGGCGCTGTAGGTTTCGTTGATCATCCGCTGCGATTCCGCGGCGATGGTGGCGAACACCAGGGAACTCTTCCCGGACCCGGAGACACCCGTGAACACGGTCAGCCGGCGTTTGGGCAGTTCGACGCTGATGTCCTTGAGATTGTTTTCCCGCGCACCCTGCACGCGGATCAGGTCGTGGGTGTCGGCGACATGTGTGCCGTCCGAGGACCTGCTGGTGCTGGTGGCCGTATCCGTGTCCGTGCTCATCGGGTCTCCATCTGTCGTGCGGCGCGAAGGGGAGGCTGCGCTCGCAGCCTCCTTCGGCGTCGCTGGTTATCAGCCTAAGGCTGCTGGTTGATGCGGACGGTGTTGCCGGCAGGGTCCCGGAAGGCGCAGTCGCGGATTCCGTAGGGCTGGTCGATGGGTTCCTGGACGACGTCGGCCCCGCTCGCCTCAACCTGGGCGAAGGCGGCGTCCACGTCGGGGGAGGAGAGGACCACCGTTGCGTAGGTGCCCTTGGCCATCATTTCGGCGATGGTGCGGCGTTCGTCATCGGTGACGCCGGGGTCCGCGGCCGGCGGGTACAGGACGATGGAGACGTCCTTCTGGCCGGCCGGGCCCACGGTGATCCAGCGCATGGTGCCGCGCCCCACGTCATTGCGGACTTCGAAGCCGAGGGCGTCGCGGTAGAACGCCATGGAGGCGTCCGGATCGGTGTGCGGAAGGAAACTTGAGCTGATGGAGATGTCCATGGCAGTCATGCTAGTTGCGGCTCCGGGGCGGGTGCTTCTCGATTCCTGACCGGTCTTGACACCTGCTTTTCGACGCAAGCGGGGATTCCCGCCGTCGCGCGTTCCGCCTCCTGTTTATAGGCGCTGGGCGGCATGCCGACCAGTTCGCTGAAGCGGGTGCTGAAGGTTCCCAGCGAGGAACAGCCGACGGCGAAGCACACCTCCGTGACGGAAAGGTCGCCTTTGCGGAGCAGTGCCATGGCCCGCTCGATCCGCCGGGTCATGAGGTAGCTGTAGGGCGATTCGCCGTAGGCGAGCTTGAATCGGCGGCTGAAGTGGCCCGCGGACATGTGGATGTCCTTGGCGAGGGATTCGACGTCCAGGGGCTGCGCGTACTCCCGGTCCATCCTGTCCTTGACGCGGCGGAGCTGGGTCAGTTCGCGCAGGTAGGGGTCTGTGGGGGTCACACCTCAGATCGTGCTACCTGGCCGGGGAGATGTCCAGATGCACGGCTTTTTTGGCCTCTTTATCCCGCTGTTTGCGCATGGTAATTTGACCGTCTCACCCCGCTTATAAGGAAGCGATCCAAGGAGGAGGCCAAGTCATGAGTGATACCCATTCTGCCGGCGCGAACGTGGACGTCGTGGACATCCTGACCGCTGATCACCGGGAGATGATCGGACTGATCGCGCAGATCCACGCCGCGCCGGATGGAACCCAGCGCCGGGACCTGGCGGATACCCTGATCGCGGAAGTGATGCGCCATGCCGTGGCGGAGGAGATGTTCGTGTACCCCGCCATCGAGGACCACGTGCCCAACGGTAAAGAGGAAGTGGAGCACGACAAGAAGGAGCACGACGACATCGTCAAGCTGATGAAGCAGCTGGAGAAAGCCGAGCCTTCAGAGCCGGCCTTCATGGACCTGGTACGTGAGCTTGAGGGACAGCTGACGCACCACGCGGGCGACGAGGAGTCCGAACAGTTCCCGAAGCTGCGCCAGCACATTCCCCGGGAGAAGCTCGTGGAGATGGGCGAGAAGGTGGAGAAGGCGAAAAAGCTGGCGCCCACCCGGCCGCACCCCAGCGCGCCGCATTCGGAGCTTTTCCACAAGACGGTGGGAGCGGGTGTGGGCATGGTGGACCGGCTGCTGGACAAGCTCACCGGCCGGAAGACAGGCTCCTAGGACCGGCGGATGGAGTGCGTTGTCCTGTACAGCCTGGCCGAGGGCATTGACCGCTCGCGCGTTTTCGAGACGTACCCGCGCCATCAGGCCTACTTCGAAGCGTTCCATGCCGACGGCGGCGGGCTGATCGCACTGGGCCCGTTCCAGGCGGACGATCCGGCCGGCGCCTCGATGGGGATCTTTTCTTCGCGGGCGGAAGCGGAGCGGTTTATTGGCGGGGATCCGTTTGTGGTGGAGGGCCTGGCCCAGCCGCGGGTGCTGGAGTGGGACGCTGTGCGGTTCGACTAAGGGTTGTTGCTCCGTGGCTTTGTCAGGGTGAGGGCTATGACCTTCCCGCGGGTTTGTCGGGAAATGGTGGTTTCGGCCCTATTCTGACGGGTTTTTGGTGGTTCCCTGACGTCAGGTTGGGATGTGCCTCAAGATGACCCCGGTGCTCTCACCGTTCCCCGGCAGCAGCGCTAACCCTCCTATGCGCTGGGGGAGCATCGAAGATCAAAGCTCGTCCGTCAGATCATCAACATCGACCCAGAGCGGACAGGGCCCTCACCTGCGGAAACTCAGTTTTTTCTCTGTGTTTCTTTGCAGCGAATTTCCTCATCCAAGATTACGATTACGTCGTTGATAACACTAAATTGGGGGGAAATTGCTAGTTAGAAAAGCATGCGCGCAAGCAACTTGTATTGCCCTTGCGGCAGGGGCGTTCACCGTTGCATCAGCCTTCAGCACCGAAGCGCGGCCGGCAGAAGCATCGACGCTTCAGCAAACAGTAAGCAATTTGCAGGTGCAACGAAATACTCTCGTAGACCCAAGTGCGCATTCTGTGGCTACGAGCAAGAAGCATTGGGCCAGTGGTTCACTGGAAGCAGTGATCGTAGAAGCCGCGGACAACTACGCTATCGCTGCAGCTGGGCCGCTTGCACGCTTGAAAGGCATTCCGCTACTGCTTGCTTCTGCAGATGATCCGGCAAACGTGCAGGATGAGCTCAGGCGGCTTGGAGCGACGAACGCCATCTTGATTGGGCCTGGATTCAACCCGCGTACATTGCTGCGGCAGGCGATAAATGCTGTTGTCACATCGCAGACCTGGACGTCCGGGCCCGGACCCGACGAGATGGACAGCCCAGTTGCTTCGCTATTCCCAGGCACTGTCGAGGAAATCTACATTACAGACGCTCTGGATCCGTCGGACCTAGCTACGGCATCAGCGGCATCAAGCTTCCAAAAAGTACCTCTCTTCACCGTTGGGAGTGCGCTGACCGATTGGGAAAAGGGAGAACTGGCGCGGCTAAAGCCAAAGAGGGCCCACTTCATCGGCACAACTAGTTCGGCGACGCAGACGGTTGCGGACATTGAGGTCCTTGGAATACCTGTTAGCCCTGTCAGCGGAGACTCTGCCGCTTCTAGAAACGAAACGGTAGTGCGGAGTTTGCGTGGGAGGAACCTAGACGACCGTACGCTCGTAGTGGGTTCCCAATTGGGATCCACTCAGCTACTCGTCTCTTCCTTCGGCGCAGCGATGGAGGGTACGGTTCCCTGACTCACGCCCGATTCCAACTCTCTTTTGGGACCAATCAAAGAGGAAGCCTCATCATGGGGACCGGAACTGCAGTCGGCAGTAGTAGTTGGTCCTCCGTCCGTTATCTCCGACACGTATCTAAACCAACTGCAGGTAGCAGTGCGCACCCCGCGAGCAGCGGCTGGTGCATTCCATGTAACAGGAACGACCACCAGTCCCGACGGCAGCGGGTGGTTTGAACTTTCAGCGCAGCCTAATGCTGCACGATACAAATTGGTGGACTTAGCCGGCACCACCGTATACAGCGGAACTTCACCACGCTTTCCTGTTCCTTCTGATGGAACCACGTTCAAAGCTTCGGCTCTCGATTCAGCCGGCGCCATCTTGGCGGAGCGCGACGTGCGGGTGGCAATCAACCCTGACGAACCGGATAGGAAGACAAAAGTTGTCAGCAACATCTGATGGCAGCGTCACGAAGCTTGAATGGTCCGAGGGAAGCGCTGGCGCCAGGGCGCGTCACGTGACCCGCCATGAAATGGTCCGGGACGCTCAGGGGCAACTTGCCATAGCTGGTACCACTCAACTCGGGGGCACATGTGCGACAAGTTTCACCGACGCATCTCGCCCATCAGGAAAAGAAGTTATCTACGAGGTTTCTCAATACGGCACGAACACGGGCAATTTTTGCTCAGTGGCCACACCTGCAACTTCAATTCGAGAGCCTCAAGTTGATTTGACTGCCCTGCGCATCCCTGCCGTATCCTCTACGGCTACGATTCAGTCTGAATCCGCTACAAGCCCGGGTGCACCGACCCCCACAATGGCCGAA
This sequence comes from Arthrobacter sp. Cr_A7, assembly GCF_029222765.1. NCBI lineage: Bacteria > Bacillati > Actinomycetota > Actinomycetes > Micrococcales > Micrococcaceae > Arthrobacter > Arthrobacter sp. Cr_A7. The sequence continues at coordinate 46,761 of NZ_JARHXQ010000308.1, forward strand.
AAGAGCTTGATGGCGCTAAAGGCTAAGTCAGCTTCAGGGGGTATTTCCACAGAATCATTTGGAACCAGCGCCTGGACCTTTCGCTATCAGACGTTTATCGCTGACCGCTACGCGCGCCCGGCTTGGTACGACACGCAAACCTTCGGCGGAGATAATCGGGGATTCGGAGCTTGGCATGACTCGTTCAGAACACGCGCTGACATGACGTTCTACTTTGACTCGCGCTATTCAATCCAGTCCATGCACTTTGGTAAAGCCACGGGAATTACCAAGGAGTACCACTGCACGCTTCATAGCTTTAATAACTGCTCTTACGTGAAGCAAGCCCAAGAGTCCACGGATGGTATCAGGATCATGGACAAACGGGCCTATGGCTCTTATCGTGTTGCACGAATCGAACACGACTCCGCCATCCCAATCCGACCTCACGGAGCAATGTGGGGTGTGACACCCACGCCAGGTATCACTTACACCATGGATGTCCTCTACTGGCCCAACGGGTTTAGCGTAACGGGTTTCCACGATGGCGCCCCATCTCATGAGCTATGGGGAGGATGGGTTCCGGGAGAGTATATTCCAATCATGACGCATAACAGAGCATGCGATTTCGGCCTCGGACTCGGTGGATTTTGCAGAGTGAATTTCAACATCAAGATATGAGTTCGCTACATGGCAAGGAAGCAATGCATAGCGAAACCAGAAGTAAGACCTGGCTGCAGCCGTGGATTTACGCTGCAGCTGCTGCCCAGGCCCTTCTATTCAACTCGCTGCAGAGTGTCCTGGCTGCAGACACAACCGATAACTTGGTTTCCACTGTCGTGACCGCGTCAGCGGCCTTACCCGCGCTTTTGCTCATATTTGGATTTAGGCCGGGTATCCGAAGGGCAGCCACCGGAGGAGCGCTTGTCACGGCTGCATTGGTAGTGGGTCTAACGGGAGGTTTGACTACTTACATCTATGTTTCGATGCTCCTCATCCCAGTCCTGACGGCAGTCCTCCTTCCGAGTACAAGACTGCGCCCTTGGAAAAAGGTTGCTCGTCGCCTACTTCTTGCAGCGGCAGTCGCCGCCCTGTTTTTCGCCACCATGATTTTTGTCCCCTACCCGCTAGGTTGGATTGTTGCACTGGCACCGTGGCTCGGACTAGCAGGAGAAGAGGCTCGTTCAAGGCATCAGCTGTTACTTCCAATAGGAATCGGTATCTTATACGGCTTCTCCCTTGTAGCCTTGGGTCCATTCTCATCCGGAGCTATCGTGTCTGGATGTATCGGGTTCATAGGTCTTTCCGCGCTGCTACTTCTTGGGAGATCGGAATCTGGCACCAACCCATCCCCGTACAGTATCTGAGGAAAAAGCACGTTCACTAATAGGGCAGATACGAGGCTCATGTTGCCGATGCGGCTTCATGGGACCTCGTACGTCTAGGTTCCTATGCTAGGGAAATGCGCGAAAACACCAACCTGAAGGGTCTCGTTTCATCTGTTTTTACTCGTCCCACTCAAGAACCGATAACGGATATTCGGTCAAGTAGCTATCGGGTAATGCCAGGAAGCAGGAGCCGTGTGAGGGTTCCCCGCACGCCTTGCTCATTAAGGTTTCTCGGGGGTCGCCTCGCCTTAAAGCAGCGTTGGACAGGGTGGCGGGGAGCGCGGGCAACTTGGGGTGCCGGTCTGGCGTCAGAATAGCGCGAAATTCCGCATTGTTGACGGTGGTTCATGATGTTCTCAGATCCCACTTTGACAGTTGGGGGGGGGCAGGAAACCGAGCTGCGGTAGCCCGAAAACCACAAAAATAGTCCGAAGAATCGGGTCTTGATGGAAGTCGCTTAGCCAAGGGGCGGGCGATCTCACCTCCTGCGGTTCGTCAGGTGTCTGAGAACCAGACCGGAGCTCCACCAACGGGCAAGTCTTCCCACGTCAGGCGCCCCGACGTCATGTTGGGGTGTAATTGAACCGATGCAGATGCTGTTACATGCGTCGTCCTCGTATTGGCGTCAGTGCGTGAACAACACCTATAGCGGTGGTGTTTTGCGACTGCGGACTAGACCAGAATTTGAGGCTCTGGCGCTTAGGCCGGCGCCCAGGAAGCGCCGCCGAGCAGCCCGCCCGGCGGCGCTTCGTGTTGCCGATTGGAGTCGGCGTTACATGTCAGCCGAACACTGCAACGGGTGCGCCGAAAAGTGTTTCGTCTGGCTCGATTCCCAGGCCCGGGCCTTGCGGGAGACGGATGTGACCGCTTTCGATGGTGATCCCGCCGCGCGGGTCGTAGTGGCCTTCTATGTAGGGTTGGGCGATCCAGACGCCTTCTTGGAGTGATGGTCGTACGGTGGCTCCAAGATGGGCGCAGGCGGCGGCAAGGATGTCGCCGCCCCAGGAGTCGTCGGACGTGTGGGGTGTGGAGTACGCCTCGCACACATCGCGGATGACCGAAGCGGGGTGCAGGCCGCCGACGCGCGTGACCTTCAGGCCGAGTCCATCGCACTGGCTCTTGGCCACAGGACCGACCGCCTTCACGAGGTCCGTGGTGATCTCATCAAGGTAGATTGCGTGGTTCGTGCGCTCACGCACCGAGAGTACCTCTTCCATCGTGTTGCAGGGCTGCTCCATGATGAACGGGATGTCGGGGCACTCCCGGCTAAGCCGCAACGCATCACGGACCGTGAGTCCACGGTTCGCGTCGACGGCGAGGCTGATACCTCTACTTCCCACGCGTTCCCAGACTTTGCGGATCGTCTCAATGTCGAGCTCGATGGGGCGCCCTCCGACTTTGAGCTGCAGGCGCGGATATCCCTCAGCGGCCTTCTCAGCCGCACGCTCTGCGACGATGTTCGGTTCATCGACGGCCAACGCGTAATACGAGGGGATGACTTCGGTTTCTGCTCCGCCGAGCAGGTCAGCGACACGGACGCCGTAGTGCCGGCCGGTAACGTCATGCGCTGCAATGTCGATCGCAGCCTTGGCGTAGCGGTGCCCGTTGAGCAGTTCGTCCATGCGCCGGTGGAGCCGCACGATGTTCGTCGGATCCTGGCCGATGAGTCCTTGTGCCATTTCGGAAAGCGCGGCGCGGTTGCCCGCGGCGTGGTGCTGTTCGTATACGGGACCCACGGGGCAAGCCTCACCCCATCCGACCAGGCCGGTGTCGGTAGTGATGCGCACCAGGGTGGTGTCGAGCGAGAAGACCTCGCCGTGCGACATGCGGTACGGGCCGTTTTTTACCGGAAGGTCGTGCGCGTAGACCGCGATCTCTGTGATTTTCACCGGGTTCTTGTCTCCTAATGTCTTAACTTCTTGTGTGGTGCTGGCGTCGGCTAGGACTCGACGGGCGGTGGCACGAGCACGAGCTTGCCGGGGAATTTTTTGGAGATGAAGTCCTCCTGTGCGCGGTGGATTTCGCTCAAGGGGTAGGTCTGGGAAACAACAGGGTGGAGCTGACCGCTGTTGATATAGCGCACCACATTTTCGAAGACTTCGTCCTCTTGAAAGGTGCAGCCGAACAGCGACAGATCGTTCAGGTAGAGGGTGCGCAGGTCGATCTCCGAGAGCGGACCGCCGATGGCCCCTGCAATGGCATATCGGCCACCGCGGCGCAGCAGGCTTAGTAATTCGGACACGCCCGCGCCACCAACCACGTCGACCGCCACGTCTATCGAACGCGGACCGAGTGCTGCGAGCAGGTTCTCAGTGCGGTCGATCACCTGGTCCGCGCCGGCAGCGCGGACGACATCGGCTTTGGTCGTTGAGCAGATCGCGATAACTTCGGCACCCCGCAGCTTCGCCAGTTGCACGGCTGCAAGGCCAACACCGCCGGAGGCGCCTGTGATGAGGACCTTCTCTGCACCCAGTCGGACGCGATGGAGCATCCCCTCCGCCGTTGAGTAGGCAATCGAGACCGCCCCAAGCTCTACCGGAGAGAGATCCGAGTCAATTCTGTAGGCCTCGGTGGATGGAGCCACCGCGAACTGGGCGAAACCGCCGTCACAGTCACTCCCATAGGTCCAGCACTCGTAGGGGCGGCGGTCGACGTAGTGGCGCATTAAATTGCGCACGATGACGCGATTCTCTAGGCGACCCTCGTCGACGTTTTCGCCTACGGACACGATCCTTCCGTACACGTCTCCGCCCTGAATTCGCGGAAACGTCAGCGGCACCCCTGACCACGAGGCATCGTCGGCATCGGCGCTGGTGGCGTCTTGTGTCGCGGTCGAATTGGTGTCGCCACTGACGGCCTTCGAATACCAGCCGATACGCGTATTGATGTCCGTGTTATTGATTCCAGCGGCTTCAACCTGGATCAGTACCTCGTCGGCACCCGGCAGGGGTACGGGCACATCAGTGCGGTATTCGAGCTTCTCCGGGCCGCCATGGCCGGTCAATAGCACGGCGGCCATCGTCGTGGGCAGGGTCATCATTGATCCTTTCGCAGCTTTTCAAGGGTGTGCCCGTTGCTTCGGACGTCGGCGGTTCAAAATCATGCAACCAGGCGGGAATTTACTCTCCGTACATCAACGCGGTGAGGAAACTCCCAAGCCCTGGGCCAGAGGGAGATGGTACGTCTTCTCCCTCTGCTTTTGCCGGGTTAAGGTACTTAGCGCTGACATTTGTGGACGAATGCAGCCGACTCTCCCGTTGAACAGCCGTGGCTGTTGCGGAGATTGCCCCCATATTCCAAGACATAGGGATAGAGGCGTGTAGTGGGCTGTCAGTGTCAGATGCACCGGCCACGGTGCCGTGTGTTGTGCTCATCGCTACTTCTTTGCGCTGGTGACCGTCGAAGCTATTTTCCGGGCAGTATCTGGGCAAGAAATCGATCCAGTTCTTCATCCAGGGACGACGCGGCTTCATTTTCTGAAGACCATGATTGTCCCTGATCGAGGTATATGCCTTCCCAGGGGGAGCACGTAATCTGCCCTGAAAAGCCAAGGTCGTGCGCTGGCGGGGACTGATGCAGCGAGCTTTCCCCAGCCTGCTTTCGATGGGGCCGAGTAAGGGCGCTTGTGAGGGAGCGGTAGGTCAGAGACATCGTGTCTTCCTTTCGAGATCTTGGCTCGGACAGCATCGTCACCACTTAGGTGCGTTCATAAACTGAATAGATCGTTCATTGAATGAACAACAGCAGTATGACACGGCTCACGTGCGGAAGCAAGGGAATATGCTCCGCATGGAGTCCGGACGACGGGGTCATCCATGATTGAGAAACGGGCCGAAGCGCAGCCGGCCGATTGCTCTTGCCGGGGAGTGCGACATGAGGACGGAATCTGGCTTCTCAAGGCCGAAGTTCATTAAAAGTGACGAGCCAAAATTGACGATATGGCCGGCGCCACCCTACCTTGGTGTTCAACCGATAAATGAATTGTTCATAGGGTGAACGCACGACAAGCCGGAACGACTAGGCAGAATGTGTGTTCGACGTCCCCATCGACGCGCCCCATGCCGCAAATTCCCGTCGCGTCTGCTTGTTCGTCAACCAGCAAGGTAAGATCAACCGCTTTGAAGGCGCGGCCGGAACCTCGCGATCGTTTTGGCTCCTGAGTATTGGGTCGCGAAGCCCAGTTCACAAAGAGGTATTGATGGGTCTCCCGGAGCAGCTGGGCGTGGAAGTCCGTGTTCCGGGAGAATTCGTGAGCCCCTGCAATAAGGGGGTGCATGCCCCCCGCAAGCGGGCGGTATTTTTTGTTGGAGCGGCCGACTTGTCCCTAAGCCTGGGATTGACGAGGCAGCTTCTTGGACACCCTCGCGTATAAAATGAACACTGTGTTCGGAGTCGCCAGCAGGGTGGCTCTTTCAGAAAGGAAAACGAGTCCGGCATGGTAGGCGTAAGCAGCTTGAGGGGCTTCCATCCGATGGCAGCGCGGCGTTGAATTCGCAGACATCGCTTCCGGTGTGGGCAATGCAGCGCGTGGCGACAGTTCTCGAATTGGAGCACCGAAACCGAACACTCCGAATTGACGCCGTTAACTTGGCGAGGCGGACCGGTTTAAGCAAGAGTCTTGCGCGCCGATGCCTTAGGCAGCTGGAAAAGCAGAAGATGGCCTCCGATCGCTGATATCGCCCGGAGCGAACCGCGCAGGTAGGCTACCCCAGGCTAGGCCAGAACTTTGGCAACCTCTTCCGCCCCTTGCCTCAGCTCACGCTCAAAGTCAGGCAGCCGTTCGGTTTTCAGTCGCTGGACTGGTCCATTGATGACGAAAACGCCAATGAGGGTCCCTGCGGTGTCGCGCACGGCGCGGCCCATTGCGAATAGGCCTACTTCCAGTTCCTCATCAGTGACTGCGTAACCCTGTTCACGGACGCTCCGAAGTTCCTTAAGGAGTGCTCCCCTGCCGGTAATCGTGTTGGCGGTGAACGACTCCAGCTTTTCAGGGAGTGTGGTCTTGATTTCCTCATCATCGTGTTCGGCAAGGATGAGTTTTCCCGTGGCGCTGGCGTGAAGTGGGTACGTTCCACCCAGATACGTCTGCGTGGCGAGGTAGCGTGAGCCGGAGGCCTCGGCGATTACCTCGTGGTCCCAATCGCCGCGCATGATGACGAAGCTGAACGTCTCGTTGAGCCGACCGGCATATTCGTCCAGAACGGGTTGAACCCTGGCTACTGCTCCGGCATACGGATCAGCCAGCCTGCCCAAATGCGCCAGTTGCCACCCGAGCTTGTAGCGGTTGTCCTCGCGTTCGACAAAGCCCGTCTGTTCAAGGCTCAGGAGGAGTCGGAATGCGGTTGGGCGCGACATCTTCACGCTCTGTGCCAGTTCAGTGACGTTAATACCGCCGCGGTGGCGTCCGAGTTCGCGGAGAAGCACTGTCGCCTTCACCACGGACTTATTGATGAGGTCGAAAGGCTCGGGCGTGGTCTCCGCCCCTGAATCCTCCGGCAGTGCTTTCTGTTCCGTTGCCATTCCGGCTCCCATTCCGCCTCCGCTTGGCCCTAGGGGCCTCAATCCGATTGCTTCATCCATCCTAGGCCCTAATCACTTCTCGAACCGTTCGTTCAAACCAGAAGAGCCTATCTGTCGGAGGCGTGGTGAATCCGGAACAGCTCCCTCTTGACAGTGAGCCACGCAACATCTAAATTGAACGTAGTGTTCAATTTTTTGAACTTGTCAGTACGATGCCCCGCCGCGAGGCACAGTCCAAGGAAGTACCGTTGCCATGAAAAATGAACCCCTGAGTCTTTTTGCCTTCGACGTTTTCGCTCCGGCGCACCTCACTTCCGGATCCTGGCGCAACGAGGCGGACCAAGGCCACCGCTACACCGACCTCCAGTACTGGACAGGTGTGGCAAAGATGCTTGAGGATGCCAGCTTCGATGGGATCTTTTTCGCCGACAACGTCGGCTACCACGACGTCTACGCGGGTTCCGGTGACGAGGCCCTTCGCGATGCGGCCCAGTTCCCCATCAACGATCCCACCGTGCTCATCAGTGGCATGGCCGCGGTCACGAAGCACCTGAGCTTCGGGGTCACCTGCTCGGCAACCTACGAGCCGCCCTACCTGCTGGCCCGCCGCTTCAGCACACTGGATCACCTCACGTCCGGCCGCGTCGGGTGGAATATCGTGACCTCCTACTCGGAAGCCGCTGCCCGGAACCTGGGCAAGGAGCAGCAGCTCAGCCCCGAAGAGCGCTACGACATGGCCGACGAGTACATGGACGTGGTCTACAAGCTCTGGGAAAGCTCCTTCGAAGAGGACGCAGTGGTCCACGACGCCCAGGCCGGCACGTACGTGGACCCCGCCAAGGTCCACCCGATCAACCATGCCGGTACGCACTTCAACGTTCCCGGTTTCCACCTGTGCGAGCCCTCCCCGCAGCGCACTCCCGTGCTGTTCCAGGCCGGCTCCTCCTCCAGGGGCATGGCCTTCGGCGGCAAGCACGCCGAAGCAATCTTTATCCAGAGCACCTCAGTGGAAGGTGCCAAGCGCACGGTCGCCAAGGTCCGTCAGTCCGTAGCAGACGCAGGCCGGGATCCCCGCGACATCAAGGTCGTTGTCCTGCTGACCGTCGTCGTGGCTCCCACCGACGAAGAGGCACAGGCAAAGTATGACCAGGCCGTGGCCAACGCACCCATCGAGGGATGCCTGGCGCGCTTCAGCGGCTGGACCGGCATCGACATGTCCAGCTACGACCTGGACGCTCCGCTCAAATCCGTCGGAACAAAGGCTGCCCAGTCCATGGTGGACATGTTCTCCAAGGCCGATCCCGACCGGGACTGGACCCCGCGCCAGATCGCTGAGTTCCTCGCCGTGGGCGGCAGCGGCTGCACCATCATCGGCTCCCCGAAGACGGTCGCCGCTGAACTGCTCCGCTGGCGCGACGAAGCGGATGTGGACGGCATCAACCTCAGTTACACCACCAAGCCGGGCAGCTGGGAAGACTTCATCGAACTGGCCCTGCCTGAACTCCGTAACCAGGGCATCGTTTCCCCGGCACGCGCGCAGGACCAGGAACCCACAACACTTCGCGAAAAGCTCTTCCCGGGCCACCGGTACACCTTGGATGGTCACCCCGCCACCAAGCTCCGCACAGAGCGGCTCACGGGCGCCAACCACTGATTATTCCCCGCTGCACTGCACCAAAGAGGAGAGTTGCACATGGCTGAACACGCCGACGTGGTCGTCATTGGAGCCGGTCTGGCCGGCCTTATCACTGCCCGTGAGCTGAGTAACCGCGGCCACGGCGTGATCGTCCTGGAAGCACGGGACCGTCTTGGCGGCCGCCTGTACACCGAGCAGCGTCTTGGCAGGACGCTGGAACTTGGCGGGAACTGGCTGCACTGGACCCAGCCCCATGTCTGGGCCGAGGTCACCCGGTACGGCCTGGAGGTCTCCCGCGGCCCACGCTCAGAGGAAACCTACTGGCTGGCCGGCAACGAGGTGCGCCGCGGCAACCTGGATGATTTCATGAAGCTCATCGACCCGGGCATGACCCGGCTGCTCGAAGACACCATGAAGTGGCTGCCCCGCCCCGACGCACCGCTGACGGTGGAGAACCTGGCCGAGGTGGACCAGTACAACCTGCAGGAGATGCTGGACAAGCTGGACCTGTCCGAGGACGAGCGGAACGCGAACGAGGCTGCTTGGGTTGGCCACTTCAACGCACCGCTGGATCAGTGCGCGTACGTCAATGCGCTGCGCTGGACGGCCGGGTCCTCCGGGCACTGGCACCTGATGCACGAGGCCTCAGCGATTTACCGCCTCAAGGACGGCAACGACACCCTGGTAAACGCGATCGCGGACGACACGACTGCGGACATCCGCCTCAACACCCCGGTGACCAGCATCCGCCACGACAGCGAGGGCGCCACCGTCACCTACGGCGACGGCCGGGAAATCCGGGCCAAAAAGGTCGTCATCACCCTGCCGCAGAACATCCTGCACAAGCTCGATGTCCAGCCCGCGTTGTCCGAGGGCAAACTGGCCCCCAGCCGGGAAAAGACTGCCTCCCAGGGCGTCAAGGCCTGGATCCGGGTCAAGGGCCCCATCAAGCCCTTCTTCGCCTACTCGGCCCAGGACAAGCCGCTGTCCGTGATCCGCACCGAATTCATCGGCGACAACGACGCCGTACTGGTCGGCTTCGGAGCCGACGCAAACCGCATCGACGTCACCGATCCAGCACAGATCCAGGACGCCATCAAGGTATGGCGCGACGACCTGGAAGTCCTCGAAGTCACCGGGCACAAATGGGGCGAAGACCCCTACGCCGAGGAAACCTGGCAGATCCAGCGCCCCGGCCAGCTCACCAAGTACCACGCCGCCCAGCAGGCCAGCGAAGGCGCACTTCACTTCGCCAGCAGCGACACCGCCAACATCTGGGCCGGCTTCTTCGACGGCGCCATCGAAAGCGGCCTGCGCACCTCCCGCAACGTCCACGCAGAACTCAAGGAACAGCCATGACCGCCCCCCTGCTTGAAGCCCGCAGAATCGATTCGGACACCTACCGTTCCGTCATGCGCCACCTGCCTACCGGGGTCGCAGCGATCTGTGCCACAGACCCCGTCACGCGTGCGCAGAACGGGATGATTGTTGGCACCTTCGCCTCGTTGTCGATGGACCCGCCCCTGGTCACGTTCAGCGTCACGCATACTTCCACAAGCTGGCCGAAGATCTTGGAAGCGGACATCTTCAGTGTGAGCCTGCTTGCCGAAGACCAGCAGCAGGTCTGCCGTGCGCTATCCAGCAAGGGTGAGGACAAGTTCAGCAGCGTTTCGTGGTCCGAATCCCTGTGGGGAACGCCGCACATTCGCGGCTCCATCGCCTGGTTCGACTGCCGCATCGAACAGCAGTTCACCGCCGGAGACCACGCCGTCGTCATCGCCAGCGTGCTGGAAATGACCTCAGGTGAGGGTGCGCCCCTGATCTTCCACGGCGGCACCTTCGGGACTTTCTCAGAAAGCCGTCCCACCCCCCACTCCTAGACGGGCAAAGCCGCCCACAGTCGAGCCAATGAAAGAACCTGACATGGATATCACTCCTGCAACAGAAAAAACCCCGGACACGGATATAACGCCGGCCTTTTACCGACAGGTCCTCGGCAAGCTGCCCACCGGCGTCACGGCCATCACCGGAGTCAACGACGACAAAGAGAAACTCGGCCTCGTGGTTGGAACCTTCCAGTCGCTGTCCCTGGAGCCCCCCCTGGTCATGTTCTGCGTGGACAAGTCCTCCTCGAGCTGGCCGAAGCTTCGCAAGCTCAAAAACTTCACGGCCAACATCCTCGCCGACGATCAAATCCCCATTTGCCGGTCCCTTTCGCGCAAGGGGCCCGAGAAGTTTGAAGGCCTGCCCAGCACGGACGGCCCGCTTGGAACTCCTCACCTGGACGGCGCCATCGCCTACATCGACTGCGTCGTAACAGCTGAAATCGTCGTCGGCGACCACTACATGGTGGTCGGCGCCGTCACCCACATGGCCGAAGGCAGCGGTGATGCCCTGCTGTTCAGGGGCGGCAAGTTCGGCCAGTACCAGCCCATTGAAATTCCCACAGAAGCAGCAAGGAGCGCATCATGAGCACCAGGCAGGAAACCATCCTCAAGGCCTGGAACGGCGCGTGGGGGACCGGAGATCTGTCTTCCTTCGAGCGGATCCTTGCCCCTAACTACATCCGCCGGTCCAAGTCAGGAACCGAGGATTTCGCCAGCCTCCAGAACACCATCAAGGACATGCACACGGCATTTCCGGACTCCACCGTCGAGATCCTGCAGATGGTCGAAGACGGGGACCAGGTAGCGATCCACTGGCAAACCAAGGGCACGCACAAGGGCCCGTTCATGGATGTCCCTCCCACCGGCCGTCCCGTTACCGTGTCGGGAGCGTCATTCCTCCGCTTTGAAAACGACAAGCTCGCCGAAGAGTATGTCGTCTGGGATCCCCGCGAGCTTCTGTCAGCCCTCGGCATCTGGCACCTGGGCAACTGAGCACGACGCCTCACTGCTGAACTTCATCATCCGCGCGCCGGACACATTGTCGTACCCAGTCGGCGGCACCACACTTGAAAGGAATTACATGGCCATCCTGCTTGAGGATATTGCGGGCACACTCCGCACGGCACGGATCCAAGGCGAAGCCATCGCGGCTCCCACTGAATCCTGGCCAGACCTGGACGTGCACGGCGCGTTCGAGGTCCAGAAAATTAATGTTGAGCACGCCGTTGCCAATGGCGACCGCCTGGTCGGCTACAAGCTTGGCAACATCGCCAAGGTCATGCAGGACGCGTTTGGCCTGGACCAGCCTGACTACGGGCACCTGCTTGCCAGCACTTTCGCCTACGAAGGCACTTCGCTCGAACTGAACAAATTCATCGAGCCCTTTGTTGAACTTGAGCCGGCATTCCTGCTGCGTAAGCCCCTCCGCGGGCCGAACACCACCGTTGCAGATGTCATCGATGCCATCGAGTACGCCTTGCCGGCCATCGAAATCATTGACTCGCGGGTCAAGGATTGGGCAATCAGCCTTCCGGATACCCTTGCCGACAACGGCTCAACCGGTGCCATCCTCCTGGGCGGTACCCCACGGCGGGTCAACGAGGTGAACCTCAGCAACACCCGCGGTGTCCTGAACTTCAATGACCGGGAGATCATCTCCGGAAACACCCGCAACATCCTCGGCAACCCCTTTGCCGCTACAGCCTGGCTCGTAAACCGTTTGGCTGAGTACGACGTCGAGTTCCAACCGGGGCAGATTATCCTGCCCGGCAGCTGCCTCAAGGCAGTGCCGATGCGGGAAGCCGGGCACTGGTCCGGCACCTTCGAAGGCTGGGGCACCATCGAATTCGATGTAACCGCCTGA
>NZ_JARHXQ010000309.1:0-20800 GCF_029222765.1 Arthrobacter sp. Cr_A7
GTGGGAAAGGGCAGCCGGATGCTAGGAGAACCGCTCCGGACGGAACGTTTCGAGCATCGGATGCCGTTCCCCTGTAAGGATTTCTCCCGCCAGGAGCTCGCCCGCGATCAGGCCGAGCGTCGCGCCGGAGTGCGTAAAGGCCACAAAGCAGCCAGGAACCTTGCCGAGTTCGCCAAACACCGGTTCCCCGTCACCCGGGATCGGCTTGTAGCCGATCTTCCACGACGCAGGCTTGAGCTCGGGGTTGCCTTGAACCAGCTTGGAGGCTTCGTCTGCCAGTTCCTGGACTACCTCATCGGGGATGCTGAAGCTGCCGTCAGCATGCTCAGTGATGTTCTCCTCGTACCAGTCATGGTCCAGGGCGAGGGTGTTTCCGGGGTTGGGCCGCACGGCCGCGCGGGGCGTGTTCAGTACCGGGGCCAGGCCGTGCTCCACCGGCTTGGTGATAACCAGCATGGAGACCGGCGAACCATTGGGGATATTGACACCCAGCGGCGCCACAACAGCCGGGGTTGCGGCTCCGCAGGCAACCAGGACGGCGTCGGCACCGTGCACGGCACCCGAAGCGGCCTGGACGCCGACAGCCCGCCCGCCTTCAACCACCACCGAGACTTTTCCTGCATTGAGGACCAGTTCACCCCCGAGTTCGTGGAACTCCGCCATCAGGAACTCCACCAGGTCCGGCAGGCTCACCCAGCCTTCGCCGGGGTTGAAGATAGCGTTCTCGGGCACGGCTGCGGCATCCACGCCCGGGGCTGCCTGGGAGATCTCGGCGGGGGCCAGCAGCTTCGAGTCGTAGCCCTTGTTCCGTTCATAGCGGTGGCGGGCAGCCGTGGCATCCGCCTGGCCTTCCGCGTTCCACATCAGTCCGCCGTCAAACTGGAGCCATTCGCGGGAGGGGTCGGCAGCGAACAGCGTCCGGTACCGGTCAACCCCGGCCATGCGGAGCAGGTGGTAGGGCGTGGAGCGTTCCCCCGCGGAATTGAGCCATGAGAGCGACCTGCCTGAGGCCTCGCTGGTCAAACCGCTTTCGGTGAGCAGGACTACCGAGGCACCTTCGCGCAGCAGGTGGACGGCGGTGGAAACACCAAGGATTCCGCCACCGATGACGGCAACTTTCCTGGCGGAGTTGGTGGAAGACATGGGTACTCGCTTTCCTGTGTAAAGGGCTGTGCCGTGACGTGCTGTGTCAGGCAAGGGCATGGACTTCTTCAATGACTTTCAAGACTTCGACGGCGTCTGCCGGGTCAACCGGGAGCGGCGCCCCGCGGAGGAGTGCGTCGGCGAGGAGCCGGTAGAACTCGGGATAGGCCCCCCGCTCGGCGGGAACGGCGCTTGTGGCGCCATCCACCCCCAGGACCCCCCAAGAGACCTGGGGGTCCACACCATAAGCGGGATCGGTGGGGAGGACCCCGGCATCAAGTGCAGGTTCCTGCCCGTCCAGTCCCCACTTGGTGTACCCGGCGGCCGAGCCGAGCACATGGAACCGGGGGCCTGCCTGCGGGGCGGCGCCGTTCATCCAGAGCCGGGAGCGTACGCCTGAGTCGTGCAGCAGGGACACGAAGGCTTCCTGTTCCGGGCCTGACCGGCCCGTGCCATGCCCTGCTGTTTCGCCGTAGCTGCGCGCCACCGGCCCAAACAGCTGGATGGCCTGGTCGATGAGGTGGGCGCCCAGGTCATGGAGGATGCCGCCGCCCTCCGCCGTGGTGGCGGAGTCGCGCCAGTTCCCGAAACCTTCCGGGCGCCACCACTCGAACCGTGATTCGAACGTCCGGACCTCGCCCAGCTCACCGGCATCCAGGAGCTTTTTGAGGGTCAGGAAATCCGCGTCCCACCGGCGGTTCTGGAAGACCGTCAGCTGAACGCCGGCGTCGGCCGCTCTGGCGGCCAGCTCTTCGCCGTGTGCGGATGTGGTGACGAATGGCTTGTCCACCACAACGTGCAGCTTGTGGGCGATCGCCCTCGAAGCGAAGTCGAAATGGGTGACCGGAGGGGTACCCAGAACCACCAGGTCAAGGTCGGCTGACAGCGCGAACAGGGCCTCCGCCGTCGGAACAATCCGGGCCCGCGGGTAGCGGGCTGCTGCTGCGGCAGCGCGGTCCGGGTCCGCAGTGACAATCACGTCCAGTGAATAGGACGGGTCCGCCTCGATCAGGGGTGCATGGAAGACACGTCCGGAAATCCCGAAGCCGACGACGGCGGTACGGATGGGTCCTTTGCTGACATTCGCCATCACAGCACCTCGGAGAGGAAACGCTGGAGGCGTTCGCTCTTGGGGTTGTCGAAGATGTCCGCGGGCGTGCCCGCTTCGACTACTTCGCCTTCATCCATAAATACGACCTGATCGGCCACTTTCCGGGCAAAGCCCATTTCGTGCGTCACCACCACCATGGTCATGCCCCGCTTCGCAAGCGACGCCATGAGGGTCAGGACGCCCTTGACCAGCTCGGGGTCCAGGGCGCTGGTGGCCTCGTCGAAGAGCATCACTTCGGGTTCCATGGCGAGGGCACGGGCAATGGCCACGCGCTGCTGCTGTCCGCCGGAAAGGTCCCGTGGACGGTGGTCGGCACGTTCGGCAAGGCCCACCTCGGCCAGGCGGAGGCGTGCCCGCTCCCGTGCCTCTGCCTTGGGCATCTTCTTGACGCTCCAGAGGGCGAGGGCCACATTCTCAAGGGCTGTGTGGTCCGGGAAGAGGTTGAAGTGCTGGAAGACCATCCCGATCCGGCTGCGCAGGATGTCGGGGTTGACCTTCAGTACGCTCTCGCCCGCCAGGAGCACGTCGCCGCTTTTGGGTTCGTGGAGCCTGTTGACCCCGCGGAGCAGGGTGGACTTGCCCGAGCCCGATGGCCCGATGATGCAGGTGGTGGTGCCGGGGGCCACGGTGAGGCTGACGTTGCGGAGCACCTCGATGTCCCCGTACGCCATGGTGAGGTTTTTGAGTTCCAGGCTGGATCCGTGGAAGGTCTGGATGTCAGCGGTGGGGTTGGCGCTGGTGCTGGTGATCATGTGTTGCTCCCGGTAGTGAGCGGCGAGGCCGCGTCGAGTTCCTTGACTTCCTTGAGGCCGCTGGAGGGGGCCGCGGGACGGCGTTTTCCTGCCCGGAAGCGGCTGTCGAAGTAGTTCACCAGGTGCGTGAGCGGCACGGTGATGATGAGGTAGAAGATGCCGGCCATCACCAGCGGGGAGAGGTTTCCGGAGAGGACTGCGGCGTCCTGGCCCACGCGGAAGAGTTCACGTTCGCTGACCAGCAGGCCGAGGAAGTAGACGAGTGAGGAGTCCTTGACGATGGCGATGAACTGGTTGACCAGTGCCGGCAGTACGCGGCGGATGCCCTGGGGAATGACCACGAGTGCCATTGATTTGCCGTAGCTCATGCCCAGGGCGCGGCAGGCCTCGCCCTGGCCCTTGTCCACGCTTTGGATGCCGGCACGGAAAATCTCACCGATGTAGGCGCTGGCGATCAGGCTTAGGGCGATGATGCCCAAGGGGTACGGCGAAGGGCCGAAGATGGACTGGCTCAGCCGGGCGAACCCCTGGCCGATCAGCAGGATGGTAAGGATGGCCGGCAGGCCCCGGAACAGGTCCGTGTAAATGCGGGCAGGGACCCGCAGCCACCGGGACGGTGAAATGCCCATAACGGCGACGATCATGCCGAGCACCAGGCCGATGATCGTGGCCGAGACGGAAATGATGAGGGTGTTCAGGAGGCCCACGCCCAGAAGTTGGGGCAGGACTTCGACCATTGCTTCGAAGTCGAAGAAGGTGCGGATGATGGTGTTGAGCCAGTCCATGGTTGCTCTCAGACGTTGTTAGCTGGTGGAACGGGGGCGGTTGGCAGTAATTCCGGTGGACCGCCCCCGCAACCTTGGGAGGGGTTAGTTACTGGGCGCCGGGCTGGACGTTTGCTCGGCCTTGGGAAGGTACTGCTCGGGCATCGGGGAGCCCGGGAACCACTTTTCGTAGAGCTTCTTCCAGGTGCCGTCCTCCATGGCTTCGGCCAGGCCCTTGTTCAGGGCCTCCTTGAATTCGGTCTTGCCCTTGGCGACGGCGAAGCCGGCGGGAGCGTCGAAGGACGGGATATCTGCCGCGCTCACCAGGCCAAACTGTTCCTGGTAGGACTTGGCGGCCTCGTAGTCGAGGAAGTGCGCGTCGACAGCGCCGCTGTTGACGGCCGAGACTGCGGTGTTGTTGTCCGGGAAGCGCACCAGGCTTGCGGAGGTGAAGTTCTTGACCGCGTAGGCCTCCTGCAGCGTTCCCTGGACAACGCCCAGGCGCTTGCCGGAGAGCCCTTCCGGATCGTTGATGCCGGACGTCTTGGTGGTGATGATGGTCAGGTATCCGGCCAGGTAGCCGTCGGAGAAATCAACGGTTTCCTTGCGCTTGTCCGTGATGCCGATGGCGGCGACCCCGGCGTCGAACTGCCCGTTGGCGACGGCGGCGAGCAGGCCGGAGAAGTCCTGGCCGGTGAAGACCACGTTGTCTACACCGGCCCGGCGGGCCACGTCCGTAAAGAGTTCCACATCGAAGCCCGTGAACTTACCCTGGGCGTCGGTGAAGGTGTACGGCTTCGAGTCACCCAGGCTGGCGACACGGATGGATCCGGGCTCAATCAGGCCGTACGGGTTGTCCGCGGACGAGGATGAAGCAGGAGTGGATGCTCCGCAGCCGGACAGTGCCAGGACCGCGGCGACGGCCGCGGCAACCAGTGTTGCGGGGCGGAAAGTCTTTCGAGTAAACACAGCGAGTTTTCCAATCGAGAGAAGCGGGAGTGGAGGATCGAGATCCGCCGTGGGGTGATGCTTGGCCGGTACCTCTTGCTGAGTCCGGTCTCAGTCTCTACGATTGAGACCGGACTCACACCGATTGATAGAAATGTAACCCAAGCCACAAAAGGGCGTCAAGCGTCCTACGGGAAAGGCCGAAATGAGTACTGACGCTTCACGACGACGCGATGTAACAGTCGCCGACGTCGCCAAGGCCGCGCAGGTATCCAAGGCCCAGGCAGCACGTGCGCTGGGCAACTACGGCGCAGTGAGTGACGATGTGAGGGAGCGCGTACTGGCAGCAGCGGAAGAGCTGAACTACCGCCCAAATGAACTCGCGCGCAGCATGAACACCGGGAAGTCAAACACTATCGGCGTGGTGGTGGGCGACATCGAGAACCCGCACTTCGGCCTCGCAACCAGGGGAATTACTGACACCGCGAAGAAGAGCGGGTTCAACGTCATACTGGTCAATACCGATGAGGACACAGCGGCCGAAGTCGACGCAGTGAAGGTGCTGCTGGACAAGCGCGTTGACGGCCTGATCATCGCGCCGGCTTCATCGGTTGATACGCAGCACCTGGCAAGCGTTCACACGTCCGGAAGGCCCTTGGTGCTCCTCGACCGTAAGGCCCAAGGGGTGGAGGTGGACACGGTGGCGGTGGAGATGGAGGGGATCTCCTATGAATCCACCACTTACCTGATCGGGGAAGGGCACCGCCGGATTGCCTTTATTTCCACCATTCGGACGGATGAGCCTTACTTCGCCGGCCTGCCGCTGGACTCTTCGCAGATATCGGACCGCCGGGACGGTATGAAGCGTGCGTTCGACGAAGCGGGGCTTCCCCAACCCGAGGACCTGGTCCGGCTCAACGCAGGCGGTCCGGAGTCCATCAGGAAAATCACCCGTGAACTGCTGCAGCAGCCTGATCCCGCCACGGCGATCATTGCCTCGGACGGACTTATCGGCCTCAGCGTCGTCGAGGCCATCCAGGACCTGGGGCTCTCGATCCCGGACGACGTCTCTTTCCTGATGTACGACGACTTTGCCTGGACCCGCCTCACCACGCCGCCTCTGACCGTGATTGCGCAGCCCGTCTACGAGATGGGCGTCGCCGCCGCTGAGGCCCTCATCCGCCAGATCCAGGGCAGGAAGGCGCCCGCTGCAAAACCTGAGTTTTCCGCCACCCTGGTCAAGAGGGGGTCTGTCGGCATTCCCGGCAGCAGGGCGCACGGTTAACCCTTGTGCAGTTGCTGAAAACTTCGCTAGACGTTCACTTCCTCCTCAATGGGACGGTAATCCCTCAGCCGTAGCGTGAAAAGTGTCCTGAGCACCACCAGCGAACAGCAGTAAGGATTGCCATGATCACCAGCCAGCAGCCCGTCGTCCTGACCAGCAGCAGCATCGAAGCCAGCGATGAGGAGGCAGTTGAGGCCAATGTGAGCGTGGTGGACGCCATGCACACCGCTCTTCTGCACACCGAGGAGATGTCGCCGGTGGCGGTCCGCAGCTACTACGTGGATTTCTACCTCACGCAGTCACTCGAGGGCGGCTTCGCGCAGTACTCCTTCATGGCCGTGGACCGGTCCGAAACGGACACCCTGATCCGCGAGGGTATGGCCGGCATGGGAGCAACCGCCCACCTGGACCTGTTCAACCGCGCTGTTGCGGCCTACGACGCCCTGACCGAGGAGGAGGCCGAGCACTACCTCGACGGCGGACTCGACCAGGCTGAAGAGACCCCCGACGCCGTCCTGCGGATGGAAGAGCTCGACGGCGAGTTCGAGGAGCTGCTGGAGCGGGAGAACATCACCGCACTCAATGCCGCCTGGCTGCGCGGACAGGCCGATCTCCTGGTGCTCGACGACGAAGGGGTGGGCGCGTACATCCAGCGGCTGGCTGCCCTGATCGCGGACCTGCCCGAACGCCAGGCCCAGGCAGAGGCCGAAGCGCTGGAGGACGCCCCGGACTTCGAAATCATCATCCGCGAGCTCTGCAGCGTTGCCGGGTACCAACTCCTCAGGATCACCATGGGGGACCCCAACTACCTGTACGACGGCGAGAAGACCCTGGCCTGGCACTTCTCCACGGACCACGGCGACTTCCTGATGGTGGAGGAAGACGACGAAGCCTTCATGATCAACCCCGACACCCTCGAAATCGTCGCAGCCGTGGAGTTTGAAGAGGCCGACGCCGACCTCGTGGAGGCCTAGAAGCAGGTCCTAATCCTTCCATTCCGTCAGTTCCGGGACAGCGGCCGGGGTCGCCGTGAGTCAGGCGACCCCGGCGCCTGTCCCGCGAACCCAGCTTCCCTACGTGTTCTGTGCCAAGGCCGCGGCCAGGATTTCCAGCAGCTCGTCGTCCACCTGCTCAGGGGACGCCAGCCGCACCCGGAGCGTAAAGGGATCGTCCGCCCGTGTCCTGACCTGTTCCAGCCGGCCGCCGGCGGGAGCATCAAGGCGCAGGGTCACGTCCACCGCCGAGTTGGTGGACCGGGTCAGCTGGGCGAACTTCCGGCGCGGGCTGTGCAGGGACACGTAGCCCTTCCGCATCTGGATCTGGACGCCTACGGTGGCTGACGCCCAGGCCAGGATGGCATCAGCGATGGGCCGCAGCTGCGGGTGGTTGGCGTATTGGCCGTCGATCAGTTCGTCGGCGTCGCGCAGCATGAACTCCGGGTAGCCGAACATCTCCCAGGACACCGCGTACTGGGCGTAGCCCGTCACGCCAAAACCGTCCCGCATCCAGTC
Source organism: Arthrobacter sp. Cr_A7 (assembly GCF_029222765.1). Classification (NCBI taxonomy): domain Bacteria; kingdom Bacillati; phylum Actinomycetota; class Actinomycetes; order Micrococcales; family Micrococcaceae; genus Arthrobacter; species Arthrobacter sp. Cr_A7. The sequence continues at coordinate 7,515 of NZ_JARHXQ010000309.1, forward strand.
GCGGAGTTCCCGGTCACTGCGGATGCCCGCCGCCCGCGCCTGCTCCACCCAATGGGCCGTATCCTGGCCGGTCTTCCGCAGGAGCAACGCCTTGTTGTTGTCCACCATGGATTGCCAGGTGCCGGCCTCTTTCCGGGGCGCACCGGTTTGTGTGTCGGACTGCTGCGGCTGGTTGCTGTTGGACATGCATCGATCGTAAGGGCGACGGTCCGGTGGTCCTGATACGGGTGGGCAATAAAAAGATTTCCAGCGTCCGTAACCTTTCCGCTGCCCCCGGCGATGTAGGAGGTGATGGGTCCGCACGCCGGGCCCAACCCGATATGTTGTCCAGGTTTGGAGTACTTGATGTCTTTGTTCACCGTTCTCGCCACCAGTAAAGTCGCCGCCGGAGTCCTGGCAGCAGGCACCCTGGCCGTCGGCGGAACCGGCGCAGCCGCCGTTACCGGTGTCCTCCCCGCTGACGCGCAGCAGACCGCGCACGAACTGTTCGGTGCTCCCGCCCCGCAGCTGGCAGCCGTGGCAGCCTCTGACGCCCAGGCCGGTGCGGAGTCCACCACGGATGCGGCGGCCGACGCCGATGCAACGGCAACTGCTGATGCAGCTGCCGACGCCACGGTCAGCGATGAGGAAGCAGCCGCCCAGGCGTCGGCTTCCGTTGCCGCCGGTACTGCCGTTGAGGCAGCAGGCGCCGCAGCCTTCGGTCTCTGCACTGCTTTCACCAACGGCAGCCTCAACGCGTCTGCCGAGGGCTTCTCCTCGCTGGTTATTGCTGCAGAAGGCGAAGCTAACGTTGGGGACTTCTGCGCCGATGTTGTTGCGGACGCTGATGCCGCCGCCGAAGCCGGAGCGGCTGCCACAGGCTCCGCCGCCGTTGAGGTTGAACGTCCCGAGCTTCCGGCCGTTCCTGCCGTCCCCGCCGTCCCGGGTGTCGACGGCGAGCCCGCCGTTCCTGCCGTGCCTGCTGTTCCGGTTGAGGGCGCCGACGTCGTGGAAGCCCCCGCGGTTTCAGTCCGCTAGGCACCGTTGGCTAGGGTGGACCGCAGCTGTTTTGTGGCTGCGGCCACTCTGGACTGCAGGAACCAGCTCCCCGTTCCTGCAGTCCCGCCTGCCGGCAGCGTGGTGCTGCCGCAGGCGGAAGAAGCAGCGGGGACAGGCAATCCGCACCGCACAACCGGGACAGGCGCACTTCGCGTTCCGGGATGGAGGAGCCGCTGGTGCTAGACACTTTGGCCCATGAAGAGATCGACATATTCGACAGCGCAGCCGGAACAGATCCCGCTGTGCTGTTCGGCGCTGCCTATCGGTCCTTCGCCGGCCCCGTCCAGGGCTACCTCAAGGCCCGCGGTGTTGACGACCCGGAAGCGGTAACCCAGGACGTGTTCCTGGCGTTCTATCCGAAGATCCAAGGGCTCACCGGCGGCCTGCAGGGCGCCAAATCCTTGATCTTCTCCATTGCCCACGCCCGCATGGTGGACCACTACCGCCGGCTGGAGCGCAGGCCGCAACTGACGCCCTACGATCCCCAGCATGACGGCCGCACAACGCCGTCGGCGGAGGACCAGGCCGTGGAACTGGACGGCGGGGCCGCCGCGATGCTGGACGGCCTCAGCGGCGAACACCAGGAAGTACTGGCGCTCCGCGTGGTGGCGGACCTGTCCATCGAACAGGTGGCGGGCATCATGGGCAAAAGCACCGGGGCCATCAAACAGCTCCAGCGCAGGGCCCTTCAGAACCTCAAAGCACAGACGCTCTCAAGAAACCAGGCGAATCATGAGTGACACCGCAGGATCCCGCAGCGACGGATTCGTTGACCAGCTGCTGCTGGAGGCAGGGCTGGACGACGACGGGCAGCTCCATCCCGCGCTCCTGCAACTCCGCGCCCTGGGTGCTGTGGCGCCGGAACCCTCCGCGGAGGTCGCAGCCCTGATGCAGCGCGCCGAGGGGGTGGCGGCTTCAACCAGTGCCGCCGTACTTGCCGCGGCCGCGCCAGTTGAGACCGCAGCAGTATCCGCCGCCGCACCCCCCGATGAGCTGGCCGCGCGGCGCCGGGCCAAGCGGCGCGTCACCCTGACAGCACTGTCCGTGGCCGTCTCGCTGTCCGCCGGCGGAGCCGTCGCCGCGGCTTCCGACCAGGGGTTCCGCGACTCCTTCAGCCGGTTCAACCATGCCGTCACGTCGTTTGTGACGGGATCCACCGGGGTGCCCGCGGGGAACCCGGCTGATGAACCCGCAGCCCCGGTTCCTGCCACGCCGGCAACCCAAGCAGCCGAAGAGACTGTCCCGGCCGCACCAGGTCCCGCCGGGCAACCGGCCGAGGTGACGCCGTCGAACGCTCCCGCCCCGCCGGAAACGGCAGCCGGGCAGGACGCCGCCCCGGGGAAGCCGGCCGGCCTTCCTGCTGCGGAGGACCTGGCCACCGCCGTTCCGGATGATCTCACCAACGGTGTAGGCCAGCCGCCGCAGGTGCCCGTCCCCGGCGCGTCAGAACTTCCGCTGCCCGGGACTCTGCCCGCAGTTCCGCTGCGCTAGCTGCGGTAGGGCGCCTGCGGCCCGTTTTTCCGGCCGCCGCCCGCCATTCAAGCCCTGCCGCGAAGAGCGTGGAGGCGGGCCGGCCCGGCCGGCAAATCCAACTCAGTAGGCTGATGCACCACCCATCTTGATCATGGCGCCGGACGGATCCGCCAGGTACCAGACGTCATTGACGCCCTGGCCCAGGATGTCGCCCGGCTTTGTGTCCTTCGCGAAGTAGTACAGCGGCAGTCCCTCCAGGGTTACCTGCTGTTTTCCATCCGGGGTGGTGATGGTGCCCAAGGCTCCCGTGACGCCCTCGGCGGACGGAGTTTCCGAGGAAGCAAAAACAGGGGGCCACGCAACCAGGCAGGCGTCAGTGCAGGCACTGGTTCCGGAGTCCTTCACATCCTTCGTGAAGAAGTACACGCTCATTCCCTTTCCATCCACCACGATGGTGCCGGCGCTTGTGGAGGCTGTCTTGAGGTCGACGCCGGCGCTGGCCGTGGTGGACGTTGCCGAGGGCGGGGACACCGACGCGGCGGGGGCCGTTGCGGACGTGGCAGGCGCGCCGGTGGTGACAGCGGGGCTGGTGGCCGGCGCGGTTCCGGTGCCGCCGGCGCAGGCCGTCAGTACCGCGGCAAAGGCCAGGATGGCGAGGCCTGCACCCGGGTGGTGTTTCATGGGTTGCTCCTTGGCTGGGCCCGGCGTCTGATACCGGACGCTAACCCCTACGACGCATCCGGGTGAAGAATGGTTCAAGCAGGATGAACTTTTTATCGGCCCGCGGCGTCTTTAGGACATCAGCAGGAATGTGGGACAGAACCACATCAGGAGGGACGGCATGCCGCTGGATGAGGACGTGGTGGCGTCCATCTACCGCGAACACGGCCCCGCCCTGCGCCGGTTCGTCCTCAGTGCCTCCCGGGACCCCCAACTGGCTGAGGACGTGGTGCAGGAGACCGTGCTCCGCGTCTGGCAGCACGCGCCGGAGATCAACGGCAGCCTCCGCAGCTACCTGTACCGGACGGCCAGGAACATCATGATCGACAACTACCGGCGTGCCCAGCGGCGCCCGGAAACACTGGAAAGCGGCCTCACGGATCACGGCGGGGCGATGGAAAAGGTCGATGAGCTGTTGATCCGGGTCTTGATCGAGGAGGCCCTGCTCCGGCTGAGCAAGGAGCACCGCGACGTCCTGGTTGCCCTGCATTACCGCCGTTTTACAGTCAATGAAGCCGCCGTCCAGCTCAACATCCCCAGCGGAACCGTGAAGTCCCGCGCCTATTACGCGGTCCGTGCCCTGCGCACCATCCTGGATGAAATGGGGGTGGAACGGTGAACGGTTTTGATCCCCACCAGTTGCTGGGTGCCTACCTCCTGGGCGGCCTGGACGACGACGACCAGGCGGCTTTTGCGTCCCACCTCAAGGACTGCGCCGCCTGCCGTGAGGAACTGGCCGGGCTTGAGAAGCTTCCCATGCTGCTGGATGCCCTTCCCGTGCCGGATGCCGTGGCGCTGACTGCCGTTGCGGCCGTCACGGCCGGTCCTGTTGCCCCCGTTCCGGTTCCGCTCCTCAGCAAGCTGGCGCGCCGCCGTCGGACATCACGACGGCGGTGGGCGGCACTCGTGGGCGCCGTGGCCGCCGCCTGCCTCGCCTTGGGGCTCGCTGCTGGACCCTTGCTGGCGCGGCCCGAGCAGCCCGACGCCACCTATTCCGTCCAGTCCGGGGGTGGCCTCCAGTTCAGCATCGACCTGGCCCGCAAGACCTGGGGGACCGAGCTGGCCGTGAACGGAAGCAGCCTTCCGCAGGACGGGACGTTGTCCCTGTGGGTCCGTGACCGCGCCGGCGGCGAGGACCGCGCGTGCGCCTGGTCGGCCACCCCCAGCGGCAGGGTCAAGGTCACGGGGGCCACACCCATCCAGCTGGGGAGCATTTCCAGTGTTGAGCTGCGGGACGGCACGCAGCATGCCGTTGCCGTGATCACGGTGCCCTGACGCCTGAAGCACTGCGGCCCTGAAGCCCTGACGCCTGGCGCCTCGCGGGCTAGGGGAGCTCCGGCGAAGGCCCGCGGAGGGCACGGAACTCAGCTACCAGCGCCTCATCCTCGCAGGCGCGGGCGAACGCCTCGATCCGCCTCTCGATCTCGTGCCCCAGAAGCCAGGTGCCGATCCTCTCCATCAGCGGCCGCAACAGCGCCGGCCGGCAGGAAAAGGTGTACTTCCAGACCGCCTGCGTGCCGCCGTCGCCGGCCGTGAAGCGCCAGCCGCCGCCGAAGTTCCCGAAGAACCAGGGGCCGGACACCATGGTCATGCCCACGTTCCGCGGCGGGACGTAGGAGACGTACTCGCTGACCATCGTCAGCCCCAGGCGGGAGCGCGTCCTGGTGCGGACGCCCTTGCCGGCCGAGCTGGCTCCGGCCAGGAATGCCTGGGCCGAGATGAACGGGTCCCATTTGAGCCGGAAGGTGCCGGTGGTCTGGGAGAAGGCGAAGACCGTTTCCGGGTCGAGGCGGATGAAGCGTTCGGCGCGTACCTGGGGCATGGTCCCACCCTAGCCAACCCGGCGCTCAACCACTCGACGCGGCCATCGCGACGGCGGTTCCCTGGCCGTTTCCGGGTTACTGGGTCATTTTGGCCAGCCGGGCCCGCACGATCATGAACACCCCGTAGCAAATGAGCCCGGCGCCCACGGCTGCCAGCAGGTAGACGCCAAGGGGCTGGTCGCGCAGTGCACGGAGCCCGCCGTCCAGGCCGGTTGAATCCTCCGGGTGGGCCTGCAGGGTGGCGATAACGATGAGCAGGCCGGTCAGCAGCAGGACCACGCCCTTGGCCACATAGCCTGTCACGCCCAGCACCGTTACCGCAGTCCTTGCCTTTGGGGACGCGGGCATGACCAGATGCTTCTCAAAGGATTTCCTGAGCCCACGAATGCCGTACACCACCCCGGTCACAGCGATGCCGGCACCCAGCAGGACCAGCAGGGCTACGCCGCCGGGGGCTTTGATAAGGGAGACGGTCAGGTCACTGACAGCTCTTTGGTTGTCGCCGCCCGAACCGGTTCCCCTCGCGAAGGACAACAACGTCAGGGCGAGTCCGGCGAACACCAAAGCCTGGGCCCCGGCCTTGGCCTTTTTCCCGGCTTTTTCCTTGGTCGGCAGCCGGTTGTAGTCGAAGATGGCATCGCTGGCCTGCCACAGCGCAAGGGCAGCGCACGCCGCGAAACTCGCCCACAACAGGAAGGGACCGGCCGGCTGCGTGGCGAGCTCCGCCACGGCACCGCTGAAGTCCGCGTTGCCCGTGCCGCCCATGGCCAGCCGGATGGCAATTGCACCCACCAGCAGATGCAGTATGCCGCTTGCCGCAAACCCTGCCCTTGCCAGCAGTTCCAGAGTCCGCGAATTGGTGACGTTCTCTGCCGCGTCCACGGCCTGCTTCAGTTCTCTTTTGATGGCTGTTCCTTTGTGCGTGCGCAGTGCGCGGTGGTCCACTGGTGTGCGTGCCCCACACAAAGGCAATCGTGCCACGCGGACACGGTCTGGAACAGTACGCGGCCTGGCGGTGTGGATCCGCGCCTCACTCCGGACATGCATGGGGAGGGATCCCCATCGCCCGGTCCCGGCGGCTGTGCCACCATAAGCAGCAGCGGAAGACACGCACCGAGGACTTCTCCGGGGGAACACCATGACCTTTTACGGCGCTGACGTCAGCCAGCTGCGCGCACTGGCCAGGGCGGCTGACCAGGCCGCGTCGCTGCTGAGCGCCCGGGCCGCCTCGCTGCACGGCCAGATCCAGTCCGCACCGTGGAAGGGAACGGACGGCGACCGGTTCCGCCAGGAATGGGCCGGCAGCCACCGCCCCGGGCTGGACAAGGTGGTGTCCAGCCTGCGGGAGAACGCGAAACTCCTGCTGAAGCACGCGGAGGAGCAGGAGAAGGCGTCGTCATCCGGCGGAACCGGCGGCACGGGCCCGTGGGACCCCCTCCAGTCGCTCGCCGGCCAGGCCCGGGACTGGCTGCAGGAACAGGCTGCAGCGGCGGCCGCGGCCGCGGAACACCGCAGGGAACTGGAAGCCGGCCTGGAGCGCATGCTGGATGCAACCCCCGCGGAGCAGGACACGTGGTGGGACAGCTTGTCCGCAGCGGACCGCAAGTACCTGATCGAGGGCGAGGGGGACGACGGCCCCTTCGCCGAAGACCTCATGCGCATGGACGGCGGCATCCCCGAATCTGCGCAGGAGCTGGCCAAGGACTACCTGCAGGAGCTGGCCAAGGCGGATATTCCCGTCTACTCCGAGGCCGGCCGGGCCTCCATCGAGGCGCGGGTGGCGTGGGTCCACGGGGGCGCCGAGGTAGGCACCGAAGTGGTGGAAAACGCGGACGGTTCCGCCACCATGAAGGTGTACGGGAACATGGGGCTGGGAGTGAACGACACCAGTGGCGCCGCCGGCGTCACCCTTAGCGGGGAGGTGTCCCGGGAGTACACCTTTGGCAGCGTGGAGGAAGCCATGGCCGCCCGCGGACAGATGTACCGCGACCTGCCGCCGGACAGCGTGGGCGAGATCAAGGAGGTGGCGGGCAACCCGCCGGGCTACATCCTGGAAACCATCAACAATGCGGCCGGTGACAACGGGTCCACCGGGCTGACGGACAAAGCGAAGGGGACCCTTTCGCTGGAGGCCGAAGCGGAAACCGGGGCCGCGGCCGGATCCGCGAAGCTGGACCTGGCCTACGAGCGGAACCTCACGGACGGCACCTCCACCGCCAGCGGAGAGGTTTCAGCGCAGGGAACGCTCAACCTGGACGGGCGGATCTTCGAGGCCTCCGGCAAGGGCGGACTGCAGGTCACCATGGACAAGGACAGCACCATCGATTCAGTGTCGGTGTCCATGGACGGAACCGTGGCGCATGGGGTCACGGCGGGCACCGATGTTAAAGCTGCCAAGGTGGAGTCCTCGGTGACCGCCGGCACGCAGGGCACGGTCAGGATCGACGTGGAGTACTCGCCGGAGAACCGCCCCGTGATCGACAGCTACCTGCGCAACATAGCACTGGGTGATGAGGCAGGGGCGGCCCGGGATGCCGCCCGGCTCTATGAGGCCGGGTCCGCCACGGTGCAGGTCAACAGCGTGGTCGGTGCGTCCACCGAAGCCGGCCTTGACGTGAAGCTGGGCGAGGTGGAGGTCAAGACGGAGAGCCAGGCCACCACCAACGTGTCCACCTACTACAAAGTCCCCAACGACACGAAGCTTGAAAGGCTGTGACCATGTCCGTGCACATCGAATCCCCGCTGGGGTTCACGGCAGACTTTCCCGAGCACACGCAGGTCCTCGGCGACTCCACGGCCGGGCCCAACAGCGGGCAATACGGACTCCCGGGCGATGTCCTGGTCACCGTTATCAAGGACGACACCTCGGTGCAGGACGCACCGCAGGCCAACGGCTGGGCGCACCTGATGTCCGGCTTCTACCGTGAGGAGCGGGGTGGAACCCTCCTGGCGGAGGGCGAACTGAACCTCCCCGGAAAAGCGGCGTACGCCGTGGTGGTGGGTTACGACGACACCGGAGGCGCGGGGAAGGTGGCAGCCACCGTGGGTGTGTGGGAGCGCTCGCGTTTTATTGGCGTCGTGGTGATCTGGCCCTACGTGGACCCCGGTGTGGAGCCGCGGCTCGGCATGCTCAGGGAGATTGTGGCCGCCATCAGCGTGGGCTGACCTCCTGCTACCGCCGGCGGTAGCAGAGATCGAAGATCAGGCGCCCGGCCTCGTGGGCTTTCGCCTCGAAGCTGGTGCGGATCCTGCCTTCGAACCGCGGAGCCCAGCCGCCCGTCTCGTCCACGCCCTCGTTGGGCCCGGTGTGCAAGGTGCTGACGGGGGCGCGGCCCTCACGGACCGGAGCGCCGCCCACCACGGACTCGACGCCGGACTGCCACACCTGCGTCAGCGGGCTTTCGGGTCCGCGGCGCTGGCCGTTGTGCAGGTTCTCGAAGTCCTCGGAACCGGCCAGGACATCACGGACGTGGACAGCATAGTTGGACCAGTCGGTGGCGATCCGCCACAGCCCGCCCGGCTTCAGGGCACGGGCAGCCAGTGATGCAAACTCGGGCTGGATGAGGCGCCGCTTGTGGTGCCGTGACTTGTGCCAGGGGTCGGGGAAGAAGACCCACAACTCGTCAACGGACCCTTCGGGCAGCATGGTGGCCAGCACTTCGGGGGCATTGGCCTCAACCACGCGGACGTTGCGCAGCCCCCGGCTGTTGATCTTGATGATGGTGTTCGCCAGCCCGGGGGTGTAGACCTCCACGGCCAGGAAATCGGTGTCCGGGTTCTGCTCCGCCGCGTGGCAGATGGCATCGCCCAGGCCCGAGCCGATCTCCACGATCAGGGGAGCCTTCCGGCCAAATTCCGCCTCGGCGTCGAACGTGTAATCCGGGTGGACGGAAGTGTTGGCGACGTGGCGGGGAACATCCACAGCCCACCGCTCTGCATGCTCTTCCCACGCAGCCTGCCGGCGGCCCTGCAGCCGGGTGCCGCGGCGGACAAAGCTGACCGGCCGGCCGCCATAGGTGCCGAAGGATGCCTGCGTGCCGGGGGTTACGGGCCGGGGGACATGCGGCTGCTGGGGGTTTTCGGGGGATTCACTCATCCCTTCAAGGATACCGGGGCGGGACCCGCCGGCGGGTCCGGTTCGTGGCGGGCGGGAATGGCCGCGGCACGGCCGCCTCAGCGCATCATGTACACGAACCGCAGGGTCATGAGGAGCCCCACAATGAAAATCACGCCGTTGATGCACAACGCTGCCAGCGCCAGACCGGACCCTTGACCGCGGAGTCCGGACTTCCGAAGAGCGGAGACGCCCAGCGATGCAGAGGTGATGCCGAAGATCAGGGGCAGGCTCCAGAACACGAGGGGAGCCAGCAAGGGATTCTTTGACGGGCCGTTGTACGGGAAGGTCAACAGCATGGCAAAACTGGCGAAGGGGGCCGTGAGGAGGAGGCTCGCGGGTGCCACGATCGCAAGGACGAGGCTTGCAACCGCTTTGCCGGTGTGGCCGCCGCCTGGTGGTGCCGGAACCACGGCCTGGGACTGAGGCGCTGTGGCTTCCGTCGCGGAATTGTTGTGCCCAGACTGAGGTGGCATGTCCATGGTTCTCCCTGATTGTGAATGACTGGCCCGGCAGCGTGCCCTTCAAATGTAGGAATGCTGCCCGTCTGCCAAAAGCGCGCGGGCCGCGTATGTGGACAACTCCTGTGGCAGTCCGCTCCTGCAACAATGGGCGGGTGACGGAAGCGACGAACGCCGAGGCAAGGAAGCAACGGCCGGGAAGCCCTGCCAGGGAGGCAGCACCGCAGGCCGGGGTTGATCCCGGCGCCCTGGTTGACGCGGAAATTGATGAAGCGCCCGCGCCCGGGCCAACCCGGGTGGGGAGCCGGCGGCAGCTCGCCTACCTCGGCCTGTGCCTGGTCCTGGTCGGGCTCAACCTGCGGACCGTGTTCTCCAGCTTCTCCGCCGTGCTGCCGGAGGCCAGCTCGCAGGCGGCGTTGCCCGGATGGGCGGTGGTGGTCCTGACAACTGTTCCCGTGACGCTGCTGGGCGTGTTCGCGCCGCTCGCCCCGGTCCTGGCGCGCCGGTTCGGTGCCGAGCGTGTCCTGCTCGGTGCCATGGCGGTCCTGACGGCGGGGCTGCTGCTGCGCCCGGTGGATACGGGGCTGCCCGCCGCCGGCCACCTGCCCGCGCTCCTTGCCGGGACGGCGGCGTGCGGGGCTGCGATCGCCCTGTGCAATGTCCTGTTGCCGGGGTTGGTGAAGCGGGATTTCCCGCACCGGCTGGGGCTGATGGGCGGGCTGTACACGACGGCGATCTGCGCGTCCGCGGCGCTTGGTGCCGGCTTCACGTACCCGGTCTACGCGGCGACGGGGGAGTGGGCCCTGGCGCTGTGGTTCTGGGCGGTGCCGGCCGCCGTCGTCCTTCTGCTGTTCCTGCCGGTGGCCGTCCGCCAGCCCCGGATCAGGCACCAAGCTGCCAGGGACGGGGTGAACGTGTGGCGCTCCGCGGTGGCCTGGCAGGTGACCATCTTTATGGTGCTGCAGGCGATGATGTCCTTCAGTGTTTTCGCATGGCTGGCGCCGATCCTGCGCGAGAGGGGCGTGGACGGGGCGACGGCGGGCCTGATCGTCTCCGTCAGCATCGTGCTGCAGATGCTGGGTTCACTGTTCGCCCCGGCGCTTGCTGCCAGGCTCCGCGACCAGCGGTTCATCAACACAGTGGTCGCTCTGATGACCGGTGCCGGGTTCGCGCTGAGCATCTTCGGGCCCCTGGAGCTGGTGTGGGTGTGGGCCGGGCTGCTGGGCCTGGGGCAGGGAAGCCTCACGGCCGTTGCCCTGACCATGATCATGCTCCGCACCCGCGACGGCCACACCGCCGCGCACCTGTCCGGAATGATGCAGGGCGTCGGGTACGGGCTCGGTTCAACAGGAACCCTGCTGGTGGGCCAGCTGCACCAGGCCACCGGTTCCTTCACCGCCGCCGGATTCCTGTTCCTGGTGGTCGGCCTGCTCGCGGCCGTCTTCGGCTACCGCGCCGGCCGCGACCGGTACATCGGCTAAGGCCCGCATGTCCGACTCCACGGTTCCAACCACCCATCCGGCCGCGGGCATCCTGCAGCGGCCGTACCTGTGGGTGACCATCGGCACGTGCGCCCTGGTGTTCCTCGCCGCGTTCGAGTCCCTCGCGGTGACCACCATCATGCCCCTCGTCAGCAGGGAGCTGAACGGCGCCGGCCTCTACGCCCTGGCCTTCGCCGGTCCGTTGGCCACCGGCGTGATCGGCATGGTGGCGGCCGGCAACTGGTCCGACCGCCGCGGGCCAACGGCACCCCTGTACGCGTCCGTGGGGCTGTTCGTGGTGGGGCTGCTGATCGCCGGAACCTCCGCGTCCATGCCGATGCTCGTCGCCGGCCGGCTGGTCCAGGGGCTGGGCGGCGGAGCCCTCACCGTGGCGCTGTACGTCCTGGTGGCCCGCATCTACCCCGGCGTGCTGCACCCCAAAATCTTTGCGGCGTTCTCCGCGGCGTGGGTGATCCCGTCGCTGGTGGGTCCCTTCGCGGCCGGGATCGTGGCACAGGTGTTCAGCTGGCACTGGGTGTTCCTGGGCGTGGTGGGGCTGGTCATTCCGGCGCTGCTGATGATCGCGCCGGTGCTTCGCGGGATGGACCAGCGGCCCATGGACGCTGCAGCCGTACCGTGGGCTGCCGGCCGGCTCGCGTGGGCCGCCCTCGCCGCAATCGCGGTGCTGGCGCTGAACCTGTCTGCCGGCGTCCGCGTCCCCGGCGTTCCCGCGGCCACTGGTGTCCTGGCCACCGCCGCCGTCGTCCTGGCGCTGCTGGCCGTCCGGCCCCTGGTGCCCCGCGGCACCCTGATCGCCCGGCGCGGCCTTCCCAGCGTGATCCTGGCACGCGGACTGGCCTCGGCCGGGTTCTTCGGCGCCGAGGTCTACCTTCCCTACCTGCTGATCGAGCAATACGCCTTTTCCCCCACCTTCGCCGGCCTCACCCTCACGGGCGGAGCGCTGGCGTGGGCGGGCGCGTCGGCAGTCCAGGGCCGCCTCGGGACCCGGCTGTCCCATCGCCGCGCGGTCCTGACCGGGGCGCTGATGGTCCTGGGCGCGGTACTGCTGGCCCTGGCCACCACGTCTCTCCACTGGCCGGCCGCCGTCGCGATTGCCGGCTGGATCTTCGCCGGCGGGGGCATGGGCCTGCTGTATCCGCGGCTCAGCGTGATGACCCTTGCGCTGTCCACCAAGGACAACGAAGGCTTCAACAGCTCCGCGATGTCCATCTCGGACTCGCTGGGCGGTGCGCTGGCGCTCGCCACCACGGGCATCGTGTTCGCGGCATTTACGACGACGACGGGATCCTTCGCAGGCGTCTTCGCCCTTGCCGCCGTGCTCGCCACAGCCGCGGCCTTCGTGGCGCCGCGCGTCACCGCCAAGGCCTCCTGAAAGGCGTCAGCCCAACCGGGTGGCCCGCAGGACGACGTCGGCGATGGTGGCGTGCTCGCCGTCCGGACCCGTCACCGGGCGCTCGCGGCTGGTGAGGACCTCAACCTGCCACCCGGGGCCGTCCAGCCCCAGTTCCTGGACAACCTCGTCGCCGGTATAGAACATGTCCCGGTGGGTGTGCCCGGCTCCGCCTCCCCACGGCGGCAGCCGGTCCGGGTGATGCCCCACCACCAGCAGGGTGCCGCCGGGTTTGACCGCCGCCGCGGCCGTCCGGAGCGGCCCTTGCCAGGCGAGCTCCTGGGAGTGCAGGAACTGCGAGGTCACCAGGTCAAAGGGCCCCCCGGGCTGCCACTGCTCCAGGTCGGCCTGCTGCCACGTGATGCGGCTGGCAATCGCGCCCTCGCCTGCGTGCACGCTCTCCCTGGCCAGGGCGGCTTTCTCGTGCGACTGGGCCCGCTCCAGCGCCACAGCGGAAACGTCGACGGCGGTCACGGTCCAGCCCTGCTGTGCCAGCCAGATGGCGTCGGCGCCTTCGCCGCAGCCAAGGTCCAGGGCCTTCCCCGGCCGGAGGCCACCTGCCTCGCGGACCAGCTGCGGGTTGGGCTTTCCGCTCCAGATCTGCGGTTTTGCGCGGTACCGCTCGTTCCAGATGGAGGCGGCGTCATTGCCGCGGATGCCGGTGCCGATGCCGGTGCCGTCATCACCCGTGGAGGTGCCGTCGTCGTGTATGTCCTGGTGGTGCGCCACGTGTTCGTTCATGCCTCAACACTGCCCTGCACCGAC